>NZ_JAQKGU010000008.1 GCF_028532725.1 Desulfovibrio sp. Fe33 | reverse complement strand
CCGAACCCGGAAGTTAAGCCCTCCATCGCCGATGATACTGCATGGTAGCGTGTGGGAAAGTAGGTCGCCGCCAAGGAATATTTCAGCCCCCGGTCTTTTTGACCGGGGGCTTTTTCTTTTGGGGCTGTTGGGTTCACTGCCCGAAGGCGAAAGCCAGGCGTCGAAAGCCGCACCGCGGCAATAGCCCGATGATTTCGCCTCCGGCGGGCAAGGGCTCGCACCCTTGCATCCCCTGTATGCGCCTTCGGCGCGGTTTTTTCCTCCGCTCCTCGGTGTCCTGCCGCTAAAGTAGAGAGTTAACTAGGGGCTGTTTTTTACCCTCCGTCCATTCTCCTCGTCTGGCCCTCCCTCATGCCACCAACCATTCACGCACAGTCCATCAGCCGGACCAAACTCCAGCTTATGCCTGCTGGACTGGCGGCAGGTCGATGGAGAGGCCGTGCAAGGCCGTTTATTTCGCGGCACACGCAGCCCACAAGGCCGTTCATCCATGTTGCCGGCAGTTCTAGCCGGTTTTGCGCGCTCCTTCTGTGTATGAGACTTGGCGGCCTTGCCTCCCTTGTATTCCACACGGAATCTCCATGCTCTTCTATAACCCCTTCGGCCCATACGTATGCGTAAGTGGCCGCCAACCGTATGCAGGTGGAGATGCAACTGGAAAGAAAGAAGGCAGGGCTCCAGAGAGAGGTTTTTGAGGGGGGACGGAGAGGCGGGTTGATCTATTTTACCCGCCTACAGGCTCCCTTTGCGTGAAGTTGGTTTCGCTAGGTTGAACAGGAATAGCCCCGGGCAGGGCGAAGGGATGCCGAGGAGCTGTTGTTAACTCGGGCATTGAATTGAGTTCAGGCGGATTCGGAGGCGAAGGCGGCCCGAGTGTGCGTGTGCTGCGCGATGACGGCAGCACACGCAGGAAGGTGACGCGAGGCAAGGACAAAAACGTGCGCCAGCCAAAAGGGGAGTGAATTTGGGAAGAATGGAACTTCCTTGCGCAGTGCGCTTGGGTCAGCCGTTTTCCAACTCCCTGGAAATCTGTTTCGCTTTTTCAATCATTTTGTCCGCAATGCCGGGAATCACCTGGGGGTCGAGCTGAAGACCGGACAGGGTCAGTGTCGCCACGGCCTGTTTGCACCTGAAGATGGGTGTCGAAACGCAGGTCATCAACTCGTTGAATTCCCGGTCGTCCACTGCGTAGCCGCGACTGCGGATTTTTTGCAGGTCCTCCATGAAGTCGACGGCGTTCAGGATGGTCCTGTCGGTGAACCGCTTGAAGGACAGCAGGGAAAACGCCTTGCGCTGCCGTGCATCGGACATGAACGCGATCAGGCATTTGCCGGAAGCCGACGCATGGACGAAATCCATGCCGCTTGAGGCGATGGGCGAGACTATGGACCCGATGGGGCGGTGTTCGATGACGTAGTTCAGCGTCCCTTTTTCATAGGTGACGATCGAACCGGCCATGTTCAGTTGGTTGGCCAACTCCTCCAATATGGGCTGTGCGGCCGCGTACAGGTCTTTGCCCTTGGAGTATGCTCCGCCCACCTCGTAGACCATGAAGCCGATGGCATACCGCTTGTTGGTCTCCCGCAGGAAATGCGTTTTGCGCAGGGTCTGCACGATGTCGAACGCGCTCGCCTTGGGCAGGTCCAGGGCTGCGCCGATCTCGGTGAGCGTCATTCCCTCCGGGCTGTCGGCGAGCAACCGCAATATTTCCGTTACCCTGTATGCGGTCCTGTTCAGTTTCATTGGATTTTTCTCCCTTTCGATTTGCAGGCTTGGTGCAGACGATACCGTTTGTCAAGCCAGTCCTTCCTATTTGGATTTCCTCACTCACGCAAGCATTATTTCGCATATGCGAACTATAATTCGTATTTAAAAATTTTTTTGACACTCAAATTATGTGGGGCGTAGACGGGGATGAACGGGGCGGATTGCAGGCTCATACCGGTGGCGTCTGCGTGAAAGAAAAGCTCCGCCGTTCGTGTTCATAAGAGAAAACAGGTCCGGTCTCCTGAAGGCGAAATGGGTTTTCGTCCGCATGACCGGCGCATCAAACCCGAGTGGAGGTCTCACATGGCCCAATCTGAAAAAAAGAATGTCTGCATGACGCAGAACCACGACGCATGCAAGGGCTGCGGCTCATGCATTCTGCAATGCCCCAAAAATGCCCTGTCGTTTTCCGACACGGTGAACCGCAAGGGCTACAACGTCGTCGACCTGGATCAGGAAAAGTGCATTCAGTGTGCGATCTGCTACACCGTCTGCCCGGATTACGTATTTGAACGAGTGGAGGCCAGATAAATGCCAAGACGACTCATGAAAGGCAACGACGCCCTGTCCGAGGCGGCTGTTCGCGCCGGTTGCCGGTTTTTCGGCGGCTACCCGATAACCCCCCAGAGCGAAATCCTGGAGTATCTTTCCTGGCGTCTGCCCGAGGCGGGCGGCACGTTCATCCAGGCCGAGTCCGAGCTTTCCGGCATCAATATGGTGTACGGGGCGGCCGCTGCTGGCTTCCGCGCGATGACCAGCTCCTCCGGTCCCGGCTACAGCCTGCTCCAGGAGGGTATCTCCTACATCGCTTCGGCCGAGCTTCCGGCGGTCTTCATCGACGTGCAGCGGTACGGCTCCGGCCTGGGCGACATCTTCCAGGCCCAGAGCGACTACTGGCAGGCCACCCGCGGCGGCGGCCATGGCGATTATCGCACGCTCGTCTACGCACCGGCTTCGGTGCAGGAGAGCGTGGACCTCATCCAGCTCGCCTTCGACAAGGCCGACGAGTACCGCAATCCGTGCCAGATCCTGTCCGACGCCTCCATCGCCCAGATGATGGAGCCGGTGACGCTGCCCGAGATGCACGAGCATGACCCGAACGCCGAGTGGGCTGTCCGCGGCAAACACGGCGGCGATTTCAAGCGCGTTACCTCGACCATGTACTACATCGAGGACTTCGACGCCTACATCAAGAACAAATACGACGTCATGGCCGAACGCGAACAACGCTGGGAATCCGTGCAGGTCGAGGACGCCGACCTCGTGCTCGTGGCCTACGGCATCAGCTCCCGCATCTGCAAGGAAGCCGTGAAGATCGCTCGCGCGCAGGGCATCCGTCTGGGGCTGCTGCGGCCCATCACCCTGTGGCCGTTCCCCGTCAAGGGCTTTGCCGAGGTGAATCCCGACGTCAAAGCCTACCTTTCCGTGGAACTGACCTCCCTCCCCAAGATGGCGGAGGACGTCAAGCTCGCCTGTGAAATGAAAGCCCCGGTGGAGATATTCCTCGGCGGCGCGAAAATACCGGAGTCCACCGCCATCGTGGAGCGCGCGGTCTCCATCCTCAAGGAACAGAGGTAGTCCAATGACTGAAAAACGTATCCCCGAACTGCTTGTCGAACCGAACAAGTTCTGCCCCGGTTGCGGTCACGGCATCATCAACCGCGTTCTGGCGGAAGTGCTGGAGGAAATGGATCTGGCCGAGCAGGCTGTCGGTTCCCTGGCCGTGGGTTGCGCCTGCCTGATGATGGACACCTTCGGCACGGACTGGATTCAGGCCCCGCACGGCCGCGCCGCTGCCGTGGCCGTCGGCGTCAAGCGCGTCAGGCCCGAGTGTTGCGTCTTCACCTATCAGGGCGACGGCGACTCCATGTCCATCGGCTTCTCCGAGACCATGTATGCCGCCATTCGCAACGAGAACATCACCGCGATCCTGGTGAACAACGGCATCTTCGGCATGACCGGCGGGCAGATGGCCCCGACCTCTCTGCCGGGCCAGCGCACCACCACTTCGCCCAAGGGACGCGACGCCGAACTGACCGGCCAGCCGCTTAACATGATTAATCAGATGAAGCAGCTCCCCATCGGTTACCTCGCTCGCGGCTCAGTGGCTTCCGCCAAGGACATCAACAAGCTGAAGCAATACATCCGGTCCGCCATCGAGACCCAGATGAACGGCGGCGGCTATTCCATGGTCGAGGTGCTTTCTCCCTGCCCGACCAACTGGAAGATGAACATGGAGTCCAGCCTTGCCCACATCGAAAATACGGTTAAGTCCGTTTTTCCGGTGGGTGAATTCGTCAAAAATGGAGAGAGAACAGATGCTTAGTATCACTTGTGCGGGCTTCGGCGGTCAGGGCGTGCTCACCGCCGGACTGCTGCTGGCCCATGTTTCCATGGTTTCCGGCAAGGAGATCACCTGGGTTCCGTCCTACGGTTCGGAAATGCGCGGCGGCACTGCGAGCTGTCGGTTGCGGATCGGCGATGAAACCATCCTGAATCCGTTCTTCAGCACCATGGACACCCTCATCGCCATGAATCAGGATTCCGTGGACACCTTTCAGGGGGCCATTGCGCCCGGCGGCGTGCTGATCTCCAACTCCAGCATGGTCAAGGATGCGGAATTCCGCGACGACATCCGCGTCATCGAGGTTGCGGCCACCGAAATCGCCGGTGATCTGAAAAACCCCAGGGGCGCGAATATCGTCATGCTCGGCGCGGCCATCGCCGCCACCGGGCTGGTGGACGTCGAGGAGTTCGCGGACGGCATTGACGCTTACTTCGCCAAGAAGGGCCGCAGCAATCCGCTCAACCGCGAGTGCTTCATGCGCGGCGCGCAAGCGGCGGCCGAGGCATAGGAGACCATCCCATGAGTATGGAAAAACTCCTTGCCCCCAAGACCGTCGCCATCGTCGGCGCGAGCGAGAAGGAAGGATTCGGCGGGGACACCTGCCGCAACGTCCTTTCCTACGCCGACACGGACAACGTGTACTTCGTCAACCCCAAGCGGGACGAGGTGTTCGGCAAAAAGTGCTATCGCAGCATGGCCGACATCCCGGTGGCCATCGACCTGGCCGTGCTCTGCACCCCGCAGAAGACCATCGAACCTCTGCTGCGCGAGGCCGCGGCCAAAGGCGCAGGCGGGGCGGTTGTGTACGCCAGCGGCTATTCCGAGGTAGGCACCCCCGAGGGCGTGCGGGCCGAGGAGAGCCTCAAGGCCCTGTGCGCCGAGCTGGACATCTCTCTCATGGGGCCGAACTGCGCCGGGTTCATCAACTACATCGACCGGGTGGTCGGCTTCGCCTTCATTTCCGACGAACGCGACCGCACCGGCTCGGTGGGCTTCGTGTCCCAGAGCGGCCAGTTGTGCCTCTCCTTCATGGACAATCCGTCCATGCGGTTCTCCTACTCCATCTCCTCGGGCAACAGCTCCGTGGTGACCATGGAAGACTACCTGGAGTACCTGATCGAGGACGACAACACCAAGGTGGTGGGGTTGTATCTTGAAGGCGTCACCCAGCCCGCAAAGTTCGCCAAGGCCCTGCGTAAGGCTGCGGAAATCCGCAAGCCCGTCGTGGTGCTCAAGGCGGGCCGCAGCGAAAAGGGCAGCCGGGTGGCCGCATCCCACACAGGCTCCCTGTCCGGCGCGGATGTCATCTACGACGCCATATTCAGGAAGTTCGGCGTCATCCGGGTGAACGACGCGGAAGAGCTCCTGGCCACGACGCAGCTCTTCGCCACGCTGCCGGTCCTGCCCGAGCGGACCGGATTCGCCTCCATCAACCTGTCCGGGGGAGAGACCGGCATTTGCGCCGACTCCGGCGAGATGGCGGGCATCGAATTCCCGGACTTCGAGGAGAGGACCCTCGACAGGCTGCGGGAACTGCTGCCTTCCTACGCCAGCCCGGCCAACCCGCTGGATACCACCGCGACCATCTCCTATGATGCGGACGTCTACGCTTCCGTTCTTCAGACGGTGATGGACGACCCGAACATCGGTCTGGTGGTGGTGGGGTATACCCTGCTCCACGAGATCGCCGATCCGTGCATCCACTACATGGCGAAGGGCATCGAACAGGTCGTGAACAACGGCCGGTCCAAGCCCATGGTCATGCTTCCGTTCTTCGAAAACTCCCGTAATCCGGAATACCTCGACAAGCTCAACGCGCTCGGCGTGCCGGTTCTGCCGCCGCCCGCTTACGGCTTTGCGGCCTTGCGCCATCTCATGGATTTCATCCGGTATTCGCCCGATGAGAATACACTTGAGCTGGCCATTCCTTCCGGAAACGGCGGGGAAGGGGAGCGCCGCACGCTTTCCGAATACGAAAGCGCGGCCATCCTGCGCGAATACGGCGTGCGCACCCCCGAGGGGAGCGTGGTCGACAGCGCCGACGCCGCCGCGGAAACAGCCGAGACCCTGGGCTATCCGGTGGTCATGAAGATCGCTTCCGCCGACATCGCCCACAAGTCCGACATCGGCGGGGTGGCCCTGAACATTCGGGACGCCGCCGGAGCGCGGGAGGCCTTCGGGCGCATCATGGAGAACGCCCGGACCAACGCCCCCGGCGCGGTCGTGGACGGCGTCTACGTCCAGAAGATGCTGACCCCCGGAACTGAGGTCATCATCGGCGTGAACAACGACCCGCAGTTCGGCCCGGCCGTGCTGGTGGGGCTGGGCGGCATCTTCGTCGAGATCTTCCGCGACACGTCCCTGCGTCCCGCCCCGTTCGATGCGGGCGAGGCCAGGCGGATGCTGGAGCGGTTGAAGGCGTTTCCGCTCTTCAACGGCTATCGGGGACAGGCCGAACTCGACGTCGACGCCCTGGCCGAGGCCGTGGCCAATGTGGCCCGGCTCGCTTCGGAGCGCAGGGATGAAATCGCCGAACTCGATGTAAACCCTGTCTTTGTCTACGAGAAAGGCGCTGGAATCTGTGCTGCGGACGCCCTTGTCGTGCTGAAGAAATAACCACGCCGCCGCCCCCGGCGAGCCGGGGGCGGCGGTACAATGCGGTCCACCTGGAGGTTGTTATGAATCTGTTCAAGAAGTATTTCGTGCTCTTCGCACTTTCGCTCGGTTACGCAGCCAGCTACATGCTGCCCTACATCAAGTATGTCTTCTACGATCAGTTGCTGGCGGGAGTCGGATGCAACAACGAGCAGGCCGGGTTCCTGCTTACCGTCTACACCATAACGGCCCTGGCCCTGTATATCCCCGGCGGATGGGTGGCCGACAAGTTCAAGGCGAAATACGTCCTGGTGGCGTCCCTGTTCGGCACGGGCCTGCTCAATTTCGCCTTCGCCATGAACATGAACTACTCGTTCGCGCTGGTTGTCTGGGTGTTGCTGGCGTTCAGCACCGCCTTCGCCTTCTGGTCCGGCATCATCAAGGCCATCCGCCTGCTCGGCAGCGCCGCTGAACAGGGCAAGCTGTACGGCTTCTTCAGCTCCGGCGTGGGAGCCTTCTCGGCCATCACCTCCTCCGTCGCCCTCTACGTTTACGGCCTGTTCACGGTTGACGCCGTCGGCGGCCTGAAGGGCGTCATCTATGTCCAGGGCGCGACCTGTATCCTCTCCTCCATCATCGTCTTCTTCTTTTTCGAGGAATCCGAAAGCGGCGCAAAGGAGTCCGAGGACGACAAGTTCAAGACCAGCGACATTTTCATCGTGTTGAAGAACCCCATGACCTGGGCCATCTCCATCCTGATCTTCTGCGGCCACGGCATCTACACCAGCACCTCCTACTTCAATCCCTACATGACCAACGTCATCGGCGTGACCATGACGTTTTCCGGCCTGCTGGCCATCGTGCGCACCCATGTGCTCCGCCTGACCTGCGGCCCGCTGGGCGGCATCTTCGCCGACAGGCTGAAGTCGCCGGCCCTGGTCATCATCAGTTGTTTCGCGGTCATGACCGCCATTCTGGTTGTGTTCATGCTCCTCCCCACCGGGGCCAACTCCACCCTGGTCATCGGCCTCCAGCTCCTGCTTGCCGCAGTGACCTTCACTTGCTACTCGATCCTCTACTCCTGTGTTGAGGAAGTGGGCATCCCGCGCAAGTTCACCGGCACGACCGTGGCTGTCGCTTCAATGATAGGCTATCTGCCCGACATGATTTATAATCCGCTCTTCGGTGGGTGGCTCGATAACTACGGGAATACCGGATACCTGTACATCTTCAGCTTCCTCGCCGCGTCCGGCGTGGTCGGCCTCTTGGCGGCTCTGCTGATTCGCCGCAACAGTGTGGCGGCCTCCGGAAGGGCGGCTCAAACAGCGTAAGTATGCGGCATTGAGGCCGGGCGGCCCAGTCCCGCCCGGCCCTTCCGACACGGAGGACCACAAGAGAGGCTGTCATGGAACCTGTTGATTACATCGTACTCGTACTCTACTTCGGTACATTGCTCGTCATAGCCGTGTACGCGAACAAGAAGCAGAAAACCGCGGAGGACTACTATGTCGGCGGACGCGGGGTAGGCACCCTGCCGCTGGCGGCGCTCTGGATGTCCTCCTGGGTAGGCGGCGCCGCCATCATGGGGACTGCCGAGAAATCCTTTGAGATAGGCATATCCTCTCTCTGGTATCCTCTCAGCATGTTCAGCGGCTTCATCTTCTTCGCCCTGATCTTCGCCGGGCGCATCAAGCGTCTCGGCGACCGCCACCGGCACATCACCTATCCCGACCTGATAGAGCAGCGGTACGACACCAGGGTCAGGCTCGTCAGCACGGTGACCACGATCCTGGCGTTCGTCGGCTACACGGCCAGCCAGCTTTTGAGCGCGGCGCATATCATCACCTCCATTACCGGGATCAGCCTCGGGTATTCCTTTCTCGTGGCCACCACCGTCACCGTGGTCTATACTTCGGTGGGCGGTTTCTTCGCCGTGGAGAAGACCGACAGGTTTCAGACCCTGCTGGTCATCGTGGGCATCAGCGCCGTGGCCACGCCCCTGACCTGGAGCGCGCTCGGGGACGCCTCCCGGCTCGGCACCGAGCTTCCGGCGGACTTCTTCCAGCTCGGCTCCTGGGGGTGGGGGGCCATCGTCGCCATGTTCATCAGCATGGTCCTGACCTTTTTTACCTCCATGGACAGCTACACCCGGTGTTTCGCGGCGAAATCGGTCCGCGCCGCCCGCAACGGCACACTGGTCGCCGCGCTGATCGTCCTGTGCATCTCCGTTTCCATCTGTTTCCTCGGCATGAGCGCGAAAATCCTGATCCCGGAGGGAACGGACGGCTCGTCCACGCTCATCCGGCTCATCATGCACGTCTTCCCGGCGGGAGTGAAAGGGCTGATGCTCGTGACGATCCTGTCGGCCATCATGTCCACGGCGGATACCTGCATCCTGTGCGCCTCCGCCAACCTCACCCGCGACGTCTACCAGCGGTTCATCAATCCCGTCGCGCCGCAGGCCAGGGTCATGCGCATCAGCATATGCAGCTCCATCCTGGTGGGCGTGATCGGCGCGCTGGTCGGCTGGTATTCCAAAAGCATCATCAACCTGCTCATCATGACGTTCACCATCAATTCGGCGGGCCTGTTCCTGCCCACCCTCGGCGTCTTCTTCTGGAAACGCGCCTCCTCCAGAGCGGCATTCTGGAGCATGAGCATTTCCCTCGTCACGGTCCTCGGATGGTATCTGGGCAAAGGCGCGTTCCCGGACAGCGTCCTGTTCGCCATCGACCCCGTGTGGCCCGGCCTGGTCGCGTCCGCGCTCCTGTTCTTCCCCCTGAGCCTGACGGCTCCCGGGTATCGGGAGGCCGAACAGAATGGCTAGCCTCGCCTTGTTGAAGAACAGTTGGGTGCTGCTCTATTCCGCCATCCTGCTCGAAGTGGGCGGCACCATGGCGATCAAGTATTCCGAGGGGTTCACCAGGTTCGCTCCATCGGCCTGCGTGGTCTGCCTCTATTGCACCTCGTTCTACGCCATGAGCCTGGCGGTAAAGAAGATCGAATTGGGCGTGGCCTACGCCATATGGTCGGGCGTGGGCATCGTGGCCACCTCGGCCCTGGGCGTCCTGCTTTTCCACGAGGGGATCAACCCAAAAAAGCTGCTCAGTATCGTCATTATCATGATCGGCGTCATCTCGCTCAACCTCACTTCGGGCGAGTAGGCATCGCAACAACCAAACCATAAATCCATCTTGGAGTATTCCATGCTGAATCAGGAATTCATCAACAGTTTGAAACAGCTCGTAGGCGAAGACCGTTGCACCTTCTCCCCGGAGGACATGGTCGCCTACTCGTACGACGCCAATCCCGAGAAGCGGGCCAAGCCGGAAGGCGTGGTTTCGCCCATGAACAGGGAAGAGGTGTCCGAAATCATGAAGCTGGCGTACAAGTACGACGTTTTCGTCACGCCGCGCGGCGGGGGCAGCGGATACACCGGCGGCTGCGTCCCGGTCGAGGGCGGCATCGTCATGGCCATGGACCGGTTCAACCGGATTCTCGAAGTCGACAGGGATAACTTTCTCGTCATTCTGGAGCCCGGCGTGGTCGTGAAGGATCTCCAGGCCGAGGTGGACAAGATCGGCCTGATGTACCCGCCCGACCCCGCGTCCACCGGTTTCGCCACCATCGGCGGCAATATCGCGGAAAACGCGGGCGGCATCCGCGCGGTCAAATACGGCGTCACCAAGCAGTATGTCATGGGGCTGGAAGTGGTCCTGCCCAACGGCGACATCGTCAAGACCGGCTCGAAATGCATCAAGGACGTGGCCGGCTACAACCTGACCGAACTGTTCGTCGGCTCCGAGGGAACGCTCGGCATCATCACCAAGGCTGTGGTCAAGGTCGTACCCAAGCCGGAGGCGCGCCGCACCATGACCGCCACCTTCGCCACCCTGGAGAAGGCCGCCGAGGCGGTCAGCGCCATCTACGCGACCGGCGTGCGTCCCGCCACGCTCGAATTCCTGGACCGCATCTCCGTGGAAGCGGTGGAAAAGGCCATCGGTTTCGGGGCCAAGCCGGAAGAGGGCGCGCTTCTGCTGATGGAGGTGGACGGCTCCGACCACGCGCTCGATTCCGAGGTCGATAAGATTCAGGCCGCCTGCGAGCGGTGCGGCGTCATCACATTCAGGAAGGCCGAGTCCGACGAGGACCGCGAGGACCTCTGGAAGGCGCGGCGCGCGCTCTCCTTCGCACTGTGCGAGATCGCCACGGAGTGGGAAGACGACGACGTCTCGGTCCCCATCGCGCGCATCCCCATGATGATCCGCAAGCTGGACGAGATCGCCGAACGCTACAACATCATCATCGCCAACTTCGGCCATTACGGCGACGGCAACATCCATATCGGCATGACCACCGGAAAGGGCGGCGGCCCCTTCCCCATGCAGGCCAAGCAGGACGTGGTCAAGGCGGTGGTCGAGCTGGAAGGGCGCATCGCGGCCGAGCACGGCATCGGGTGCGTCAAGGTCGAGAACCTGCACTGGAACATCGACGAGCCGACCATGAAGCTCATGCGCAGCGTCAAGGCGCTGTTCGATCCGAAGGGCCTGCTCAATCCGGGCAAAGTCATGCTCAAGGGATAAATCATGACCAAACAGACACACGAAGAAAAAATGGCCGTTCTCCTGAGGCTGGTCAAAAATGAGGTCGACAAGTGCATCCGTTGCGGCGAATGCCGGACCGTCTGTCCCGTTTTCGACGATACCCCTTCGGAACGGTATACAGCACGCGGCAAGATCGCCATTGCCGAAAGTCTGGCGCGCGGCGATCTGGAGTTCAACGGGCATACCCGTGAGCTTTTCGACAACTGTCTGCTCTGCACCGGCTGCGCCAGCCAGTGTTCCAGCGGCGCGCGGGCGGATAAGGTGGTCATCGCCGTGCGCGAGGCGTTCGCCGACGAGATGGGCGTCCCGGCTCTCAAGAAGGCCGTGGCAGAAACCCTGTCCCTGCCTCGGGCGGTTCTCGATGCGGGGGCCAGGATCGGCTCCGTGGCGCAGCGGCTGGCCTTCAAGGGCGTTCCCGGCACGAGCGGCCTTTACCGCCGTTTCGCCATGCCTGGCGTGGACAAGGAACAGTACGTTCCCCAATTGGCCGCCAAGTCCTTCCGGAACGAAGTGCGGTTCTCCGGCAAGCCCGGGCAACCCCGCGTCGTCTTTTTCACCGGCTGCATGACCAACTACAGCATGACCGAAATCGGCCATAGCCTGGTCAAGGTCCTCAACGGGCTCGGCGTGTCGGTGGAAGTTCCGCAGGAGCAGGCGTGCTGCGGTATGCCCATGCTGGCCTCGGGCGAGGCCGACGTGGTCCGCAAGCAGGCCGAACGGAATGTGAAGGCTCTGGCGAACGACGGCGACGACGTAGCCATCGTTACGGCGTGCGCGTCGTGCGGCCATATGCTCAAGCACGGCTACCTGGACCGTTTCGGAGACGACGGCGAACTCGCGGCCGGTCTGCGGAACATCGCTGAACGCACCCTGGACATCTCGGAATATCTGATGACTCGCGTGGACCGGGAACGGCTCGAAGGGTTGCTGGAAAAGAAGGCTCCGGTCAGCGCCACCTACCATGACCCGTGTCATCTGCGCAAAGCGCAGAAGATCGTCAAGGAACCCCGCGCTGTGTTGGAAATGGCCACCGGCGGTCCGGTCAACGAGATGCGCCGCCCGGAAGCCTGCTGCGGCCTGGGCGGCACCTACTGCCTGGCCAACATGGAGCGGTCCAAGCGGATTCAGGCCAAGAAGATTGACGACGCGGCGGCAACCCGCGCCGACGTCATGGCCACGGCGTGTCCCGGCTGCATTCTCCAGTTGCGCGACGGGATTCGCCGGAACGTGGGCACGGACATGCCGGTCAAGCACGTCATCCAATTGCTTGCCGAAGCCATGAAGAAATAGAAAGACCTCGTCCGGGCCGCCGGGTGACAGGGGACGCCCCATCCTTCCGTCATCCACGGCCCGGGCCGAGAAGACATGCACGCGGCGGCGAAGCCGGACCTATTGCGTCCCGGGCTTCGCCGCCGCTCCTTTTTGGATGAGGGCGGGATCAGTCGCGCATCGCCTGGATTCGGCGGGAGCAAACAGGACAGTATCCGTTTTCGTCCAGGGCGGTGGTTTTGGCCCGGCATCGTTTGCAAGTGCCGGTCTCGCCTTGAAAGAGCGTGTGCGGGGAAAGCGAGAAGGAGGCGAGGTCCGGGGGATAGGGATGGAGAAAGCGCGGCAGGCAGACGTTGACGCAGGCTCCGCAGTCCACGCACAGGGCGGAAATGAATTCCAGCGCGCGCAGGGAGTCTTCACCCGTCAATCTAATAGCGCCGGTTGCGCAGACGTTGGCGCAGGCTCCACAGGCGGTGCAATGGCCGTCGCCCCGCATCATGGCGAAAGCCAGTCCTTCGGGCGCGGGCCCTTTGGCGTTCAACGCCTTAAGGTGTCCGGCCAATTGGTGCCGTTTGCCGCCTTCGTTCTTTGTGGAGGACGATCCTGAGCCGGAAGAGGCCGTGTGGCCTCCTGCCAGGAATCCCAGAAATCCCCGCCTGGATAGAGACACGTCGCTTTCACGGCGGGACGGCGCGTCTTTTGGGGACCAGGTTTTTACGATGAATGGTTTTTTCGGAGCGTCCGTCGATTTTGCCAGGATTGACCGGGCCTGTTCAAGGACTCTCCTGAATGTCGTACCTTCGTCGCCGATCCGGCAGGCGGCGCAATTTCCGGTGAGGAAGGTGACGGTCCCTTTTTGTCGGCGCCAAAGGGCCAGCAGGGTTTCAAGGCCGAGGCTGGAAAGGCATCCGGGAACCGGAAGTTCGTCCGGCGCGCATCGTCCTGCTTTGGGACAGCGCAGGGCCTGGGGGGCGTCAGGGCGTTCCGCAAGGCTGCGGAGCAGGGCGGCCGGTGCGTCGTGGACCAGCGCCCCAGTGGGGCACACCGAGGCGCAGGCTCCGCAGTTTCTGCACGAATCGGCGCGGATAGCCGGTCCGTCGCGCAGGTCTATGGCGTCCGATGGGCATACCGTCATGCACCGCGCACACCGGCCGCCCATATGTAGTGGACAAAGCGAGGTGTTGACGGCAGGGGCGTTGAGCATGGCGGCGGCCCGTCGGTAATCAGGCTTGCTCAGGTCGCAGGAGGTCGGCAGCCTGGGCAAGAGTGTCGATGGAAACGGTGGAAACGGCGTTGTAAAAAGAGGATGACTCGTGCCCGGAGACAGCTTCCAGGAATAGGTTGGACCAAGGGGCGATATGTTTGTTCAGGAAATCGCCTGCCATGGCCAGGTGCCGATCCGCCGATTCCGTATCGCCGTTGTCGACCGCCTCGGCCGCGCATCCCATCACGCCGCCGAGAAAGGACATTTCCAGCCCTATGTGGTCGTCGGGTTCGTGCTCGGGGTTGGGCGAAACGAGACCGTATCGGGCATAGGCGTCGCGTACGTCGAACATGGGACCGTCGAACAGCAGCTTGTCCTTAGTGGTCCATACGGATTCCCAAAGGGGAACTGCGTCGTCGGGGCCGATGAAGAGGACGGTGTACTCCGCCTCAAGGGCCGCTTCGTCATGGTCCTGGACGTCTTTTTCGAGGAGCAGAAGCGCTTCGTTCGCCGCATCGGAGAGAGGCTCAAGGGGCCATTCCCCGAACACGTTGTTTTCACGAATCTGGTTGATGAAGGCCGCATCCGGCGGTTCGATGAAGAGCCGGGCGAGAAAATTCAGGCTGAGGGCGCACGCGCCGAGTTGTTCTGCGTTCATAATGTAATGACGGCCCGGAGGCGAACCTCCGGGCCATTGTTGACGTTATATGCCGATGCGCATGTAGGTCCCGTAGAACATGAGCCGGTCGATGATCTCGCCGGCCATGACCAGGGCCAGGGCGCAGAGGGCGGGGTTCATGGCGAGGCGGAGCTGCCGGGTGCCCATGGCCTTGAAGCCGAACCATGTGAACACGCCGGCACCGGCGCAGATCATGGCTATACGGACGATCTGCGCCGACACGCCTTCGCCTGCGACGAGATCGAGACCGCTGGTCCCGAGGCTGCCGACGCTGCCAAGGGCGATCATGCCCAGGGCCACGGCGATGAACTTGAGGGCGAGACCCGCTTGCGCGGAGGCGCAGAGCAGACCGGTGACGGACGTGCAGTCTTCGCCACAATCCTTGCCGCTGTTTTCAATGCTGCCGATCACGCCGCTGGCGACCGCTCCGGCCAGGAGCATCGTGCCGTAGAAGCTGAACGCCGTGGCCACGCTGTTCCACGCGGGCACGGTCTCAAGCAGGTAGACCTTGGTCATGACGAAGACGGCGAGAAGTCCGAGCGCCATGGCGAGCACGGACAGGCCCGTCGCCTTGACTGCATCGTTGCGCATTCTCATGAAGGCGAGCGCGCAGATCGCGATGAAGAAGGCGGACACGGACAGGATTTCGCGGCTGAGCCACGAGTTGCCCAGGTTCATGATGGTGAACACGCTGTGCAGGGGAGTGCCGAGGTGGGTAAGGGACAGGATCAGTCCCAGGGCGGTCATGACGCAGGCCACCGGAGTCTGCCAGCGCAGGGCCGAGCCGGACGCTCCGGCAAAGAGCCGGGCGGCTTCGGTTATGACCACGATACCCACGGCGCTCTGAACGAGGATGGTGAACAGGACGAGGCTCCAATCACTGGAAAACATTGCTACACCTCCTCGGGGTTGCTGATTTTACCCATCTTGGACCCGCCGGGCTTGGCGTTCATGGCGGGCGTGACGATCAGGTTGGGCTGGGTGATGTTGGGATCGGGCAACGGAGCCACGATGTTGAGATTGCCGTATTTGGCGACAAGTTCGTCGTATTCACCGAAGTCCAGGGCGCGACAGGGGCAGGCGGCGACACAGGCGGGCTCCTTGCCCTCCTTGAGGTAGTCGCGGCAGAAGTCGCACTTGGTCATCTTGCCCAACTCCGCATTGTATTGCGGAGCGGAATAGGGGCAGCCCCATTCGCAGTAGCGGCAGCCGACGCACTTGTCCTGATCGACGGTCACGATGCCGTCTTCGTTCTTGTGCATGGCCGTGGTGGGACACGAGCGGACGCAGATCGGGTTCTCGCAGTGGTTGCAGGAAACGGACAGATAGTAGCTGAACACGTTTTGCGTGCAGGTGCCATCCGGGCGCTCCACCCATTCACCGCCGACGTATTCCGTTACCCGCCGCCACAGGACGCCAAGGGGCAGGTCGTGCTTGTCGATGCAGGCGATCATGCATGTCTTGCACCCCGTACAGCGGGAGTTGTCTATATGGAAAGCTGGACGCTTCAACATGAATTCCTCCTTAAGCCTTGACGACTTCGACGAGGTTGGTGTGCTGGGGATTGCCTTTCGACAGGGGGCTGGGGCGTTGTGACGTCAATACGTTCACGCAGCCGCCGTGGTCCGCGCCGTCCTTGTCAGGGGTGAACCAGGCTCCCTGGGGCAGGCTGAGGACGCCGGGCATGATGCGCTTCGTCACTTTCGCCTGGATGAAGACCGTGCCCCGGTCGTTGAACACCTTCACCATGTCGCCGTGCTTGATGCCGCGCTTGTCCGCGTCCAGCTGGTTGATCCACAACTCCTGCGGGGCGACCTGCTTCAGCCAGTCGACGTTGCCGTAGGTGGAGTGGGTGCGCTGCTTGTAGTGGTGCCCGATCATCTGAAGGGGGAATTCCTTGCGTTTGGGGTCGGTCGGTCCTTCCCATGCGGCCTGGTACTCAGGCAGCGCCGAGATGCGGTCGCCGTCGTGCAGTTCCCAGGTGTGGCCGATGTTCCACAACCGCTTGCTGAAGATTTCGATCTTGCCGGACGGCGTGGACAGGGGGTTCGCCTCGGGATTTTCGCGGAATTCCTTGTAGGGAACGGGCGTCGGTCCTTCGATCTTCTCCTTGTACACTCCCATCTCGAACGCTTCCTCCAGGGTCGGGGGCAGGCCCGGCAGGTAGTTCCGGGATTCCTCGTAGATCTTGCGCACCCATTGGTCGCGTGTCATGCCCTCGGTGAAAGCCTGGCCCGCGCCCATGCGTTCCGCAACTCCGGCGCATATGTCGTAGATGGAGCGCGATTCGAAGAACGGTTCCACGGCCTTCTTGGCGAAGATGACATACTTGAGCAACGCGCTTTTCCCGTTGTTGGCGAAGTCGTCTTCTTCCAGGTTGAAGGTGCCGGGAAGCAGGATGTCCGCGAAACGGGCGCTGGCGGTCATGAAGTTGTCGATGACCACGATGGTTTCACACTTGCTGTCGTCCTTCAGGATGCGGGAGGTCTTGGCGACTTCCGAATGCTGGTTGACGATACAGTTGCCCGCGAAGTTCCAGATGAACTTGATGGGCACTTCAAGCTTGTCGCGTCCCTGGACGCCGTCGGCGAGCGCCGTCATCTCGGGTCCGCGTTCGATGGCGTCCGTCCACATGAAACAGGAGATGGACGTGGAAACGGGGTTCTTCAGCGTGGGGAACACGCCGAACTTCAGGCCCTGGTCGCCTTCACGGGCGCCGGTGTTGCCGCCTTGGACGCCGACGTTGCCGGTGATGACGGCAAGCGCACAGATGGCCAGCGAGTTGTGCTCGCCGTTCGCCTGGCGTTGTACGCCCCATCCCTGGGCGATGAAGCACGGCTTGGCCGTGGCGATTTCGCGGGCCAGCCTGACGATGCGTTCGCGGGGGATGCCGGTGATGGCCGCGGCCCACTCGGGCGTCTTGGGCGTGCGGTCGGGACCTACGCCCATGATGTAGGATTTGTAGGAGTTCCCGGCGGGGATGCCTTCCGGCATGGACTCCTCGGAGAATCCCACGGTACAGCGGGAGAGGAATTCATGATCCACCAGGTCTTCGCTTATCATGACGTAGGCGAGGGCGCTGACCAGGGCTGCGTCGGTGCCGGGGCGAATGGGAATCCATTCGTCGGCCACGGCGGCCGCGGTGTCGGTGTGCCTGGGGTCTATGACGATGATGCGGGTGTTGCCTTTCTTCTTGGCCTCGATCAGGTCATAGGAGGTGCCGCCGCCGCTCATGCGGGTGCCGGCCGGGTTGTTGCCGAAGAGCACGGTCAACTGGGAGTTGGCCACATCGTTGATGTGGTTGCCCCGTACCCACGAGCTGCCGAACATGTAGGGCAGTGACGCGGATATCTGGGAGGTGCTGTAGTCGCCGTAGTGGTTGAGGTATCCGCCCAGGCAGTTCATGAGCCGCGCTACGGGAGTGGCGGCCGGGGGCCAGGACTTGGACAGCACCGCGCCCAGGTTGCCTGTGGCGTAATTCAGGTACACCGCCTCGTTGCCGTAATCCTTGAGGGTTTTCTTCAGCCTGTTGGAAATTTCGTCCAGGGCTTCGTCCCACGAGATGCGTTCGAACTTGCCTTCCCCGCGTTCGCCTACGCGCCGCATGGGGTACTTCAGGCGTTCGGGGGCGTACATGCGCCGCCGCATGGAACGGCCGCGCAGGCAGGCGCGGATTTCATGCAGGCCGTATGTCTCGTCGCCGCCGTTGTCCGTTTCGATCTGGGTGACGACGCCGTCCGTGACATGGGCGCGCAGCAGGCAACGGCCGCCGCAGTTGACGTTGCACGACGTCCAGACCAGCTTTTCATCCTTGGCAGGAGTTCCGTTGGCCTTGTTCAGTCCGTAGAAGAGGCCCCCGCCGGAGACGGCGGCCATGCTGCCCAACATCGCGCCCCACTTGAGGACGCTCCGCCGCTTGACGCTGCCGAAGGCAGGAGAGTCGGTTTTTTTCTTGCTCATTCTCATTCTCTACTTCTTTCAGAGGTAACAACAATCGCAAACTACCAAGCGACTTAACAACTATCGTGCCAATCATGTTGCCATGGAAAAACAGCAGGTTATGAGCGAGCTCCTTCGGGGCGTCCCTTCAGTTACACTTGTTGCGGAAGGATTCCGTGCACTTGTTGTGGAATTTCCGAAAAAATCGGAAACGATCAGTCCTTTTCCAGTCCGTATTTTTTGAGTTGCGAATACAGGCGGCTTTTGCCCAATCCGGAGACATTGGACGCCAGCTTTATGTCCCCGCCGCAGACCTCGATCAGCTTGGAAAAATAACGCTTTTCCGCCTTGGCGAGCACTTCTTGCCGGAAGGACTTGTAGGGGAGCATCGTTTCGTCCGTCCGGGAGGCGTCGTCGATTTCCGCGTTGCTCAACTCGTCCTGGCGGCACGCGGCGGTTCCGCCTTCCTTGGACATGGATTTCTTGAGCATACGGATACGCAGTTGCTCCGGCAGGTTGTGGACGTACAACTCGGGCATTTCGTAGGCCGCCGCTATGGAACTTTCCAATACGTTGCCCAACTCCCGGACGTTGCCCGGCCATTCGTAGGCCGAGAAGGCTTGGACGACCTCACAGTTGAGCACCTTGGGCGGTATGCCGTATTTGCCGCAGATTCGCTGGACGATGCTCTCCGCGAGTTTCGCGATGTCCTCCTGCCTGTCGCGAAGGGGGGGCAGTTCGATGACCATGGCCCCCAGCCGGTAGAGGAGGTCCTGGCGGAAATCCCCCTCGTCCACCATTTTGCCCAGGTTGCGATGGGTGGCGGCCACCAGGCGGAAATCGCTTTGCTCCTCATGGTTTGCGCCCACAGGGCGGTATCGTTTTTCCTGAAGGACGCGCAAAAGGCGTTTTTGCAGGTCCAGGGACATTTCGCCTATTTCGTCCAGGAAGAGGGTGCCTTTGTTCGCCTTGAGAACCAGCCCTTCGCACGCTCTGTCGGCACCCGTGAACGCGCCCTTGACGTGGCCGAACAGAGTGCTTTCCAGCAGGGTGGCGGGAATGGCGGCGCAATCGACCACGATGAACGGCCCGGCGGCGCGGCTGCTGTTGTTGTGCAGCGCCCTGGCGAACAGCTCCTTGCCCGTGCCGGTTTCGCCGGTGATGAGGACGCCCGCGTCGCTCCTGGCGGCCGAGGCCAGTTTCTCCAGCGCGCTGGTGATGGCGGGGCTGGTTCCGGCTATGCCGCTGCGGTCGAAGGTCTCGGGAAGCTTGGCGTGGTGGCGCAGCGTGTCGCGGTATTTCAGCACTCTTTGCAGGGGCAGCAGTATTTCCTTGGGCGACAAGGGCTTTTGCAGATAGTCCCAGGCCCCGTTGCGGATGGCCAGCTCCGCGCCGTCGGGGTCGCCCAGCCCGGTCAGGATGATGACTTCGGGCGGGAGGGGGCGTTGCCGCAGAGTGGGCAGAATGCTCAGTCCGTTGGCGTCGGGAAGGCGCACGTCCAGGAAAACCACGTCGAAATCGCCTTCTTCGGCCTTTTCGACCCCTTCCCCGGCGGTCAGGGCAAAGTCCGCCTTGTGCCCGATATTCCTTACGAGTTCCGTCAGGGCATCGCAGGTGGGTTGGTCATCGTCAATGATCAATACGTTCGCCATGTGTGCTCTCTATTGGTTCCGGTTGTTGTTGAACAGGCCGTCGCCCGGGCCGAGGAATTTGCTGACGGCCATGGCCAGGTTTCGAAGTTCGACCGGCTTGTTCAGAAATGTCTCGATGCCGATTTGCTTTGCGTCCTGCTCGCCGAAGCTGTGGCTGTAGCCGGTGCAGAGTATGATCGGAAGATCGGGCCGGATTGCGAGGATGCTCTTTGCGAGCTTGTCGCCCCGCAGGCCGGGCATGTTGTAGTCGGTAATGACGAGATCGAAGGCGTTCGGGGACGCCTCGAACATGGAAAGCGCCTTTTTGCTGTCGGTGGCGGAGTGGACTTTGTATCCGAGGCTCCCGAGCAGCTCGCTGTATGATTCGGCCAGTTCCTTCTCGTCGTCGACAAAGAGGATGGTGCCCGTCCCGCCGGGGAGCTTGCGCCGGGCAATCGGGCTCGGCTGGTCGAATTGTTCGTCGGTGCACGAGGGGATGTAGACGCGGAACGTGGTGCCGCGGTTCACGGTCGATTCCATTCGGACGAACCCGCCCCATCCCTTGACGATTCCCTGTACCACGGCCAATCCCAGGCCGGTTCCCTTTCCCAGGGTCTTGGTGGTGAAAAAAGGATCGAAAATCCGTTCATGCAGATTCTCTGGGATGCCTTTGCCCGTGTCGCTCACCGAAAGGCAAAGGTAGTCGCAGGCGCGAATCGTACCTGTGGCGACGGCATCGGCGGGAGGTTCGGCCAGGCGGAGGCTGATGGAGAGGGTGCCGCCGTTTCCCTCCATGGCGTGCGCGGAGTTGGTGCACAGGTTCATGATGACCTGATGGACCTGGGTGGGGTCCGCCAGGATGGACGGTTCCGGTTTCCCTATTTCATATTTGATGTTGATAAGGGCGGGAAGGGAGGCCTTCAGGAATTTCACCGCCTCCTTAATGATCGGACTGATGTTGATGAGCCGCGCCTCTTCATTGCCCCTGCTGGTGAAGCTCAGGATCTGGCTGACCAGGTCGCGTCCCCTGTAGGCGGCGGCCAGGATGGCCCGTGTCTTGGATTCCAGCGTCTCGCTTCCGTCGATATGGAACAGCTCGATCATCTCGCCGTTGGCGACGATGACGCCGAGCAGGTTGTTGAAATCATGCGCGATACCGCCCGCGAGAGTGCCGAGGGCCTCCATCCGCTGGACCCTCTGGAGTTGGCGTTCCTTGTCGTGCAGGGATATCTCGGTGCGTTTTCGTTGGAGCGCCTCGTCAAAGGCGAAAAGCACCTCTGTCAGCAGGGATATCTCATTTTCCGTATAATCCCGGTTCGACCGCATGACGTTGATGACCGGCTGGGCTGTTCCCGCCCCGGTCTTGATGGGGACAGCCACGATATGCCTGTCCTCGTCTTCGATGGATAGCCGGATGTGGCGTCCGCCCTCAAGTTCGGCGATCTGTTCCGACGTCAGGTTGGGGGACTCCATTTTCCTTACCGTGGCGTCTTCGACGAAATCGTCGCCGGAAACGGACAGGATGCGCGTCATGCCGCCGCCCTTGGCGACAAGGCAGAGGGCCGCCCGTTCACTCCCGGACATGGTCTTGGCCTCGGCCAGGCAGCGGAACATGACTTCCTGCTCGGTGCGGCAGTCCAGGGACCCGAGCAGGACCTTGTTGATGGAGCTCAACGTTCTGGTCCGCTGGTTGACCTGCCGTTTGAGGCTCCGGTTCCAGAACAGGATAAGTATGATGCTTCCCATGATTACGCCGAAGACCGCGAACACGGAGAACCAGAATGTCCGGCTGGTCCAGAAGGGGCGGTATTGGAGCGACAGCCATTCCTCTTCGGTGCTCTGTCTTTCGTGGGGCAGTATGAGGCTCAGTCCCTTTCGCAGGACATTGCCGAGCATGGGAGAATCCTTGCGTGACGCAATTCGCAATTCAATGGAATAGTTGGTGATGCCCGCGATGCGCAGGTTGCTGATGCGGGCGTTGGCGATGTAGCGCGAGGCGAGGGCCATGTCGCAGATCAGGGCGTCCACGTCGCCGACCGCCAGCGACCGGAGGCCGCCGATGTAGCCGCCCGCCATGGGCACGATGGAGTAGCCGCCGTCCGGATACCGTTCGTGCAGGTATTTGGTGAAATGGTCGGATACGGTGACGCCGATGCGCATACCGGAAAGTTTGTCGAGGGTCAGATCCTCGGTGTACTCCTTGCGGCAGATGATGGCCGCGGGCACGCTGATGTATGGCTGGGTGAAGTCCAAATTCTCACGGAGTTGGGGCGTCATTTCCAGCGCCGCCATGAGCTGGACTTCTCCGGTCAGGAGGGCCTTGAGCGTCTCCTGGCGGTTGCGGAAGCGGACAGGCGTGATTTTTAGCCCCGTCTTTTCGCTGATGAGTTGTATGAAGTCGGCGCTCAATCCCTGATAATCGCCGTTGAGGTCGAAGGTCTCGTAGGGCGGATAGTGCAGCCCCACGCCGACCTTCACTCCCTCCGGATGATCCTCTACCCATTGCCGTTCATCGGGCGTGAGAGGACTTTCGGCTTCAAGGTAATTACACCCGGCGAAAGTTGCGAGCGCAAGCAGAACTACAAGGGTGATTGTTGAAAATCGCACGTTTTCTCCGCAGGATGCCGTTTGTTGACCGAAGGAAATCATGGGAAGGGGACGCCTGGGCGCTCCGTGCCCATGCCGGTCATCCACATGCCCGCCTCGATCCGGCGCCCGCCGATTAGCGTTCGGGAAGCGCTGGCGTTGCGCGATACGGAAAACATCTCGGCGAACTCGCCAAAACAGCCCCGGGCTGCGCTTTGGAATCCAATGGCAGATACGGAGGATGCGGGCAGATGTGTTTTATTTGAATGCATTATGCTTTGAGGACTACATTAATCGTACCATGCTGGAATTCAAAAATACAATTTATTCCGATGGATTACAACGCATTACAAAAGGGAGACTCGCAGAATTCCAGGTTTTTTGGAAAGAACGGCCCGGCAAGAGGCTGCTATTCCACTAATTCTGGAAAAAAACAAGGTTAGCGAATGGCCTGAAGATTGGAAGGGGCCGGCGCGAGAATAAGTACCCAAGAAGAGGAGGTCCCAGGGAACGCTTCCAGGAACAGGCCGACCAGATACCGCCGCACCTGCTCGATTCAAATTGGTTGGGGCAAGTGGCAACGGCAAGGGGATTGTGCTCAGGCGGGTGTCATCGGAGGGGATAGCCATGGGCATATGTACAGAGCAATCCCTCCCAAGCATTCGGTTTCCGAAGTGGTTGGATTGATAAAAGGTAAGAGCGCAATTCACATTGCGCGAGAAGTAGAAGGGCGGGTTCGCGGGTATGCGGGGCAATCCTTTTGGGCAAGAGGTTACTTTGTGTCTACCGTTGGTCGTGATGAAAAAGTGAAATGAATTGCCACCATGAGGGTGGCGTCTTCCAATGAAAGAGGCCACTCGTCTCAGTGGATGAGTGGCCTCTTGGTGAGCATTTTTAAGGTATAAACAGTCGATCAGTCATTGGCCTTCACTGATCGGGGAAGTCGGGTTGCCAAGAGCATGGAGAGCGTGAAGGCGCAGAGGGCAAAGACCATGGAATACTGGTAGCTTCCTGTGAGGTCCTTCAGATAGCCGCCAATGAGAGGGCCGAGAAAGGGGCCGGTCCCCATGACGATACAACTCATTATGCCAGCTATTTTGCCGAGGGAAACTCGGCCATAGACTGCCCCCACATAGCCGTACACACCACCGGAAAAGATTGCCCAGTAGGCGGCAAAGGGTACACAGAATAAAATGCCGAATCCCGTCGGGCTGAAGCCTTGAATCAGTAGAATGACAGTGCAGAGCATACCCGCGATGGGCGAATATATGAGCATTCGCTTGCGGCCATGGATTTCGTCTTCAGACTTTTGCACGACCTTGTCGGCGATGCCACCAAGGACCGGCATGAAAACAAGGCCGAGGAAGCCGATTGCCATGAAGATGTTGGCTGCTTTGCCCAAGGGCATTCCCAAATCTGTTGTCCAATAGCTGACCACTTGCGTCCAGATGAGGAATTCTCCAAGCATGGCAGTGAGGAATACGAGGATTGCCCCCCACACCGGAAAAGTTGAGAATGCCTCCTTCGCAGACCAAATTCGTTCTCCCGAGGCGTTTTCAAGCTGCCCGAAAGGTTTCATGCCGTAATTTTCGGGTGCCTTCTTGGTAATGAAGGCTGCCAGGAGCAACAGGACCAGGGTGATGATGGCCAGCACTTGCAGAGCGTCGCGCCATCCATCACCGCCTGAAGCGTTGACCAGGCTTTGTTTCACGAAAAGATTCATGATAATGGTTGCCAATGGTGCTCCGGCAAAGGCAAACCCGAACATTTTCGCATAATCCTTGCCGACGAACCATTTGCGAACGGTAATGGTGGACGAAACCCACAGCATGCCTGTGGCTAATCCGGACAGGAGTCCGAAGGCTGCATAGTAAGTGTAGAGCGAGTCGGCCAGGCTCGTGAAATAGAAGCCGCCGGCGGCAAGGAATGAGCCGACGAAAAAGTTGAGCTTTGCCCCGATTTTGTCCAGCATCATCCCCCAGAAGACGGCGGATATCGCGTAGCACAGCATCATGAGAGAGTAGCCTAAGGCCACTTCGGACTGGTTCCAGCCCATGTCGGCGCTCATGGCCCCCTTGAGAACGCCAAAGGTAGCCCTGTACCCGAAAAGGCTGAAAATGGCCAGAGTGGACGCCGCCACGACAGAATAGCCGTATAATTTCCGTCTTCTTTCCATTTGGATATCCTGATTTGGGGGTGTCATGGTGTTGGCCGTTTTTGACATGTGGTTCTCCTTCACTTTTCTGAAATTGTATATGCCGCGGATTAATTGGCGTGGCTGTTTTCCCCTAATCTCTTTCCATGCGGATGGAGTCGGCATACAGCCTTGCCACAATGTACAGGGACAGTGCCGCCACGGCCCGATCGCATACGGGAAAGACGGGAATGCCTTTGGCGTTCAGGACGTCACGCATGGGATCGTAGAGGCGGCCACCGTCGATGATACCGATAATCGGTTTGTCGCTGCGTTTCGCCACTTCCGGAAGCAGGGAAAGGACGCCGTTCTCCTCGTTCATGGAGAAGGCCGGGATGTCGGTTCCAGCCAATGAGTGTATGGCCGGGGAGAGCGGGTCCAGGCCGATGACAATGGCATCGGTGCCCGGATCCTGGGCGAGGATGTCGGCGATCACAGCATGGGTTTCGTCGTCGGCGGCAGGGTTGATGTCCAGCGGGTTGTGTATGCAGACCAAGCTGTCGAGCCGCTTTGCGCTGAGGATATCTCCAATCTTTTCGATGGATTTTTCGCTGAAGTCGGCAAGGTGCATCTGGTAATCATCGGACTGGATCGAGTCCGCCATGCCCACGGCCTCGAATCCCGCCCCGCTGACGGCGGCAAGCCGGTTGCCTTTGATTTCCTTGGAAAACAGATTTTCAGCCAGGAAGAACAGATCCTGAAACTCGGTGAAGCTCCGGGCAACGATGGCCCCGGCCTGCCGGACGCAGGATTCGCAAACCATGTAGTCGCCCGCCAAGGACGCGGTGTGACCGCTGGTGGCATTCTTGCCTTCAGGCGTACGGCCCGCCTTGTAAAAGACCACCTCCTTGCCTGCCAGCACCGCTTCACGGACCGCATTGCAAAACTCCAGGCCGTCGAGGTCATTGAAGCCTTCCGCGTAGACCGCGATGACATCCACTTTGTCAGAATCCTTGAAATATTTGACCATGTCGCCAAGCGTCAAGTCAGTCTGGTTGCCCATGGAGACCATATAGGCCGGGTTCAGTTCCGGACATTGGCTGGAGCGATGGAGCATGAATGCGCCGGACTGACTGACCAAAGCGGCTCGGTAGTATGTGGCCTCACGGTCCTTGGGGAGTTTTTCTTCCGGGATGAACCAGGTGTCGTAATTACCGGGATGGGAAACCACACCCATGCAGTTGGCGCCGAGAAAGATCGGGCCGCCGTTTTCCGTTCCATGCGCCTCGTCAATGGCGGAGATGACTCTGGCAGCACGGTCCTTGCTTTCTTCCGTTTCGCCCATTCCTCCGGGAATCAGCATTATGGACTCGGCGGCGTCCAGGCGTAGTGTTTCATCCACCAAATCCGGTACCTGCGGCGCCGCAACAGCGACCACGAGCAGGTCGAGCTTTTCGGGCAAGGCCTCCAGGCTCGGATAGCATATGACTCCATCGATTGCATCGACACCCTCCCGGAGAACACACAGGTTTTCCATGGGGAATCCTGCGGCCAGGATATTGTCCATAATGATCCGACCGAAATTCCTGCGCTTGGTGGACACTCCAATCACTCCGACCTTGCCGGGGTGAAGCAATTTGTGGATTTTGGCGATGGGGCGCGTGTTTTTCTGTTCGCCCGGCAGGCCGAAACGGCACATGCCGTCCAGAGGCACCATGAGGTAATCGGTAAATGCGTAGGGGTTGATCTCCATCTCCTGAATCTCGAACTCGGCGTCCGGATTGGAGGAAGAATAGCGGCGGCCCATTTCGATAAACGAGGAGAAGCATTCGATCAGTTGTTCATCGGTGACGATCCTGCGTTGGCCTCGGGTAAGTCCCGCCAGCTTCTTGTAGGAAATGGTCTTCTGGAAGAGCTTGAAAAAACTGTCGCCGTCGGTCAATTCACAGGAGGCGGCCACGATGGCCTGCCCTTTGCGAAATCGTTCGGCATAGAGTTCGGTGTCGGTGCCGCCAAGGCCCGCGCTTATGACCATGCCGAACTCTCTGGTGTTGCGCAGGCCGACGATGAGTTCGTTGCCGAATGCCCCGGAATCCGGCGGCATGAACTGCACCATGAGCACCCCTTTGATGTCACGACGGATGGCCGTGATGAGGGCGTCCCCGGTCAGTCCTCTATATGCCTCGGGCGCATGGCTGGGGTCCAGGTTGATCATGTTCGCAAAATTTTCCGGAATTTCATACAGCATGCGCCGGATCGCCGAACGTATCTTGTCCGGGCTTTTGGGGACAACGCGCACGCCGCCCACCTCCGTCTTGTGGATGATGGTTGCGGAGACGATTTTCAGGACCACTTTCTCGCCGGGCAACGCGGTCAGTTCACTGTCGGATGAACGGGCACCCTGAGGTATGAGGATGCATTGGGGCGGGGTTTCCGCACCGGATTTGCCGAGAAGGTTGTATACTTCATATTCATACAGGAAATTGCGGTGTTCATCTTGTGCCGAACGAAAAAGAGCGCTTATGGCGTCGTAGTCGATGGAGACTGCACTTTGGGATTGCATGGCATTGGGTCCTTTTTCTGATTTATCAGTAAAGAAAGAGGCCGGAAGGGGTGGAGGTTGTAAGGGGGCGATGATGCCCCTTCCGGCCAATAGGGTTTGTTAGAGAAGTTTTCTACCGGCGTTGAAGGCCGCGTGGTTGGCGGTCCAGATTGCCGCTTTGGGGCTCACCTTCTTGAGGGCCTGGTGCCATAACTCCACAGGGAATCCGTCGAAGGGGGGCCGTCTGCTCAGCGCGCCCATCATGACCACGTTGGCAATACGGCCAGTGGGGTCGCCCAGCTCGAGAGCGGCCTTCAACACGTCTATTACAATAACATTGTATCCCTCCAGGGCGGCGATTATTGTCTCCTGGGAAGGGTACTGGTCCTCCTTCGCTCCGTGAGGCAAAACCTGTGTGTCTGCGAGAAGGACGGTGCCGCCGGGGCGGAGCATATCCACGAATCCGGGGCGGAGCACTTCGCTCATCTCCATGCTCACCAGGCAGTCGGCCGTACCAGGCATCAGAATGGGAGAAACAACTCTGCCGCAACTGAACGTGGAGATGACCGGGCCACCCATTTGGGCCATTCCATGGGTCTCCCCCTTGATTACATTGGTATCGCCATAGCCCGCGAGGAAGGCCAATTGGGTCAGCGCCTTGCCGAAGAACAGGTTGCCCTGTCCGCCAATGCCGCGGATGGCGACGGCGATTCTTTCGGGCAATTCGTATGAACCGGCCTTGGGCATGGTGATTTCTTCAGGGGCCTCAGGCCGTTCGACGCGAGCGGCGGTTTCTTTCCTCTCGGATGGCCCGGCCACGGAAATGGCCTGGACCGGACACATCTGGGAACAGGCGGCAGGTTGATTGACACAACCGCTGCACAAGTTGTTGAAGAAGGGCAGTCCCTCCGCATCGGCCTGGATGCCAGGGCAGATCTGGCAGATTCCGCAACGCTTGCAGGTATTGGCATCGACGGTAAGTCTCGTGCCGTAGGCGCTTTTGGGAACTTTGCGGATGCAAACACCGGTGACGACCAGAACGGTGAACGTACCGTTCTCGGCGTCGGCCAAGGCGCTGGTCAGGGCTTTCCTGATGGCCTTGCGGTCATAGCCGTCCACGGTGGCGACCTTTGCGCCATGGGCTTTCAGGGAAGCTTGGAGGTCGAACGAGTTTTCCTGGCCGGCCAAGTTGACCGGGGATGTCGGTCCGGGCTGACCGCCGGTCATGGCGGTCCAGTTGTTGTCGAGGATGACCTTCACGCCGGGGATCTGGCGGAAAAGCGTGTTGCGGGTAGCATCCATACCGCTATGGCATTCAGTGCCGTCACCCAGTAAGCTGATGCATTTGGAGGCCTTGTCGGGATTGGCCAGGACATATCCCGCACGATTGGCCTCACTGGCACCCATGGCTACGTTGGTGTCGAGAGCGTCCATGAAATACAGCAAGGTGTTGCAGCCGATGTCACCGAAGCAGGCCTCGATTTTGCCCTTCTTTTTCATCAAACGGACGGTTTCACCGAACAGGCGGTAAGGACAGCCTGCGCATATCATCGGCGGACGGCTGAGCGGCATCACGTCGCTGGAATAAGCCGATTGCAGGGAGTATCCCAATAACTCCGCAACCTGCGCAGGGGTCCATTCGGTCAAGGTGTCGGCCGTTTTCTTGCCTTTGACGGGAAAACCCTCGCGCTCCAATTCCTCCTGGAGATAACGGTAACCGTCTTCCACGACGATGACGTCGCCGGTAATGGAATCGTAGAATTCACTGATCAGCTTCATGGGAAGAGGAAAGGTGAAGCCCAAAGACAAAACGTCGATGTCCTCGCCCATGGACTGTCTTACCTCTCGCACCATCATCTCACTGGCGCCGTATGTGATGACGCCGACCCTTCCGGAGCCCTTCTCCCATTTGTTGAGGGGGGTGCTCTCGGCCATCGCCACAAGGGCGGGGTGGCGCTCTGTGACGACTCTGTCATAATTGGCGCGAGCCAGCACCGGCAGGGTATTGAACGTTTTCAACGGAACCTTGATTTCGACCGGTTCTCGTTTCTTGATTTCGGACAATCGGATCAAGCCTTCGCTATGACACAGGGTGCCGCTTGCCAGGATGACTACCGGGGTCTTGTATTCACGGCTCAGGTTGGCAGTGGTTTCGGCAGCCTCGTGCATTTCCTGATGATTGCGTGGTTCAAGAATAGGAATGAAGCAGCTTTTGATGAAAGGACGCGGGTCAACAAGGTGCTGGGTCGAACTGGGGGTAAAGTCCGAAGCGATGTAGTATACCAGCGCACCCCGGTCTTCAGTGAAAAAAGCGGAACTGCTGAACGGATCGGCAGCTTGGAACAGGCCGGGGATTTTCATGGTGGACACACAGTCCTTACCCGCCAGGGAATGGCCGTATGCCATGGAAACAGAGGCGGCCTCGCTGACTGACCAACCAACAGTGATCATGTCCTGAACGCAACTCAGCCCCTTGTCGATAACTTCCGTGCTGGGGGTGCCGGGGTAACCGTCAACGGCGTGAATTCCGGAACGGACACAGCCAACGGCAAATGCGATGTTGCCCTGCAGGACAGCGGCTTCGCCATTGCTTTGGGTGCAGAGCGTTTTGATGGGGTTCATGAATGTTCTCCTAAGATGAATAGGGTTATGGCCAGCAAGTGGCCTGTACGGCTGACGGTTGCTTTGGTTACAGCCTTTTTTACATAAAGTCTGACTTTATGTCAATATGGTTTCGGAATTGTCATCAAGGCCTACGATTAACTTTAATATGCTGTTAAGAAATAATAAAATAATTAAACTCTTCGTTGACGAGTATCCTGTGGCGAATAGATTTTTGGTTGCTTGAGAGATTTTGAGCCTATGAAGTCTGAACTTCTGGTTCGACACACGGCAAAAGATGGGATATATTCAAAATATTGTTCAATTAACGCCGGAAGTAAGCATGGAAAAACAGATAGTTGTGAAGCAGAGCCGTAAAGAGGCTATTGTCGCCAAGATCAAGCGGGAGATTCTCCTTCAGCAGTATGTTCCGGGGGATGCCCTGCCTCGTGAGGAAGCGTTGTCAAAACGGTATGCTTCAAGTCGGGCGGTGATCCGGGAAGCTCTGGGAGCGTTGAAAGCCCAAGGATATCTGGAGTCCCGACGCGGCAAGAATGGAGGGACATTTGTCAGGGATGTGATTGAGTCCTGTGCGATGGGGGATCTTTTCGGTGATTTGATCCTTATGGGGCAGATGAAAATTGATGATTTGCTGACGGCCCGGCTGCTGATTGAGCCGGAAGCGGCACGGCTGGCCGCAATGAAGGCCTCTCCAATGGACTTGCAGAAATTAGCCGATTTGAACGATATGGCTGTCAGTCAAAAAGCAACATTGAGGCGGGTCAGGCATAATGCGAAATTTCACATTCAATTGGGACAATTGAGCGGCAATCCGTTTTATGACGTGTCTATCCGTAGCTTTATGAGCTTCACCATAATGTTCACGGAGATGCTTGGCGATTCGACTCCGTATGTGCATGACGATGATGCACATCATAATATCCTTGAGGCACTTCAATCCCGCAATCCACAATTGGTCTTTGAAAGGATGTATGTCCATGTCTCCGGCCTGAAAGCCGCCATGGTGTCCCAGGAGAAGTTGCTTCGCGATGTGAATCTGAGATGAACTTTTGAGGAAAGGTAGGAAAAAGCGAACGGTGTTCTGCCGTTCGCTTTAGTTTTTTTATTTTTGGATACAAGGGATCGCTAAGTGCAGAAATAGGCAACAGTGAGAGCTGCCAGGAACAGAATGCCTGCGATGCTCCAGGCCTTCATGAAGGAGTTGGGCTGCGATTCTTTCGGAAAGGTGCTTCCAAAGACGGCTCGATGGTTCAGGATGGCCAGGATGGGGCTGGTGATAAAGACAATAGTGGATGCCAAATCCATGAAGGTCGAGAAGGATTTCATCATTGTCGCCAATATGACAACGGCCCCGGAACAGAGCACAATGCCAGTGGCGGTATATATTGTTTTAGTGCTTCGGGATGATTTTTTTTGGGGCAGGCCGTAGTTGATAACCTCAAGAACGATCCTGGCGTACCCGTCAACCACCGAGTACAGGGTCGAGAACATCACTGATATGGAAGCAAGGGCAATAATAGGCAGGCTCCACGCTCCGACTGTTTCGGTGAAGAGAGTCATGAGTTGTCGCGCAAAGCCGAAATTGGTCGTAGCCAGTTCGATACCGGGGGTGTGGAGGACACCGGCGCCAAGAAACAGAAAGCACATGGCTGTGAGTATTGTTATGGAATAGCCAAAGTTGAAGTCAAAGGCCGCATCCTTCTGGCTTGCCCGCTCACACCGTTCGGTCGCCCGCGCGCATGTCCATAGCGACTGGAGGGCCGATGCATCGGTGGGGCTCGGCATAAAACCGATAAGCGCAAGTAGGAAGGGAAATAGTGTTGCATCGATTTTGGGCAGGGCGAACGCTGAAAGCGACCATTCAATTTTGGGGACTACGAGAATCGTTGCCGTTGCAATCAAAACAGAAAATATGGCGACTATATATTTAGTAATTCGTTCGACAGTGCCATATTGTCCGATGTTTAGCATGAGAATAACGAGGGCAAGCATTCCGGCTGCGCCTACCGCACTTCCAATCTGAATGTTGAGTGCCGCTTGGACCAGCCCGGAGGTGAACAGGGACAATGCGGCAATGACAAAGAACATGCTGAACAATTGGGCAAGGCTATAAACGAGAAAAGCACACCATCCTTCTCTGCGATAGCTGGCGATCAAGCTTTCTCCGGTTGCCGCCGAGTATATGCCACCAAAACGAAGTCCAGGGTATTTGAGGAGGCAGGCCGCAATGACCACCACAGTGAGGCCGAGTCCATAGTTTGCCCCGGCGCGAGTCGCCTGGACAAGGTGAGACACTCCGACAGCGGCAGCCGCATATAACAACCCAGGCCCTATCGCATTAATTAATCTGCGTTTTTTCTTGCATTCCCCTGCTTTCATACAAGCCTCCTTGGAAAACTGAGAGGGCGTTCGTTCCGAAATTTTGCTGCGGGAAGTTAATGTCAGACTTATTGGCTTGATCGAGAAGATAAGTCAAGCTTGTTCAGTAAAAATAGAGGTGTCCCAAAAGGGGCAAGAGAGCCGGTTTTGCCTTGTATTGTGTACGTTGTAGTGGCGAAACAACCACATAGCCGTCCTGTACATCTGCCTTACCTGGCTCGAGAATAAATGGCAGGATAAAATGAAGAGAGGACTTTGGGCTGCCCTTCATGAACGGCCGCGCAATTTTGTGGGCTTTTTAGAAAAACATGCGTTCACTCGTTAGGCGAACCGATCATGATTCTTAACCGCGAGTTGCACAAAACACAAAGGTGGCAGCCGAGCTTGGAGAATGTGTTTCCAAAAATAACCGGAGTGATCACATGAAAATACGCGCTGTTTTGAAAAGATAATGGCTAGTTATCTGGTACAGCCTCCAAGAATTTAGGAGGTTCCAATGATTGATTCGAAGTGTGAGAGGTGTGGATGTGAAGATATCGTCAAATGCGAGTACTGCAGTGGGGCTGAAGATTCTATAAAAATGCCGGTTTGCGAACGGTGTGATGACAGGCTATACCTTTGCCCTCGGTGCGACCCGGACGCGTATATTTCACAACAGAAAGCACAGGAAGAAGAATAAGAAAAGCCCCGGCAGATTGCCGGGGCTTTGTTGTCTGTAGCTTACGGACGTATGAATCACCCTCTTGCAGAGTAAATTTCTATTTGCTGTTGTCCAAAGTAGCGGGCCACATTCGGATGAATGGTTAATGTCCTATATGGAAGCATGAAAATCAGGGCTGCTACCGTGGCGAGGACTGTTGTGCGCCGCACTCCCAAGGTAACAAGACGGCAGTCGCGAAGGGATGCCCATAGCGCCCTGCCCATGATTAAAACGAACATGACCAGAACGGCTGCCAGCACGGGCAAGGCTATGAAGAAACTGCCTTTCATCATGTGGTCCATAACAATCATTGAAGCCTTTTCTCTTGACTGTGCCACGTAATCATTAATCTTCTCGTCCTCAGTCCAAAAACTTGCCTGTAGGTAACTGTCGAGGTTTTCCTTAAGCTTTGGAGATTCGGCATACATCTGGGTGGTCACCACGTATCTAGTCAGGGTCAAGTCTTCGCAATGCCGAATGTGTGCATTCAGCAAAGAGCGAAGAGATTGATAGACATTGTTGTCCAGTGTGTATCCGTTTTCCAGGAACCACTGTCTGGATTCGTCCCGCAGGTCGAAGAGCCGGTCACGGCTGTCATCAAGCAAAGACTTGCGCCACATTTTTTCCCATGCGACCGCCAAAACAAATGAGGCAAATACTGCCAGGAAAAGATGCGCCATATCATTCCTCCGGTGTGTCTCCAGTTTCCGTCAAGTGACTGCTGGTCCGTCCGGGATCATTGTTTTCTAATCGTTTTTGGAGCTTGCTTTTTTCACGGATAGCCCGTTTCTTGCCCTTTCTCTCGTATATATACCCTGTAGAGGTAACGGCCGCGATAGCCCCGATTATCCATCTGTCCAAGCTTAGAGCGTCGACGATCTTCACAATCTGGCACATTTGTTCAGGTGCGTGTATAGCCACATCCCTGAACGAGGTGATGATTATGTATCCCAAGAAACAGAGGACAAAAAAAACGCCGAACGAACGGTATGTGTTCAGGCGCGCGATTCTGTATTCAATCTGTTTCCCGATCGAGTCTTCGTCCATAAAATATGCCGGTTAAGTTATTTTGTTCCCCGAGCTGTCGCAGACTTGTTGGTATTTTGCAACAGGCTTTGCCTTGAAAGTACAGGTCGGCGAGAAGATGAGTTCATCCGGCTCAAGCGTACTTTTGACAAAATGAAAGGACATGGCGTCCAACCGTTGGAAGCATCACCAACCAGCGGAGGGAGTAATCGCCATGTCCACGAGTTTCATCTACTACGCATTCGGCTTGCGGGGGGCTACGACTACGTTCGGCAGGATTTCATCGAAGGCAACATCATCCTGAGAGTGCGGCCCAAGGATAACTTGATTCGTTGCCCCTGCTGCCATCCCAGAACATCATTCGCCACGGCTTTGCCGCAAGATGAGTGCAGACTGTGCCCATCGGTTTCAAGCCCGTTTGGCTGGTCATTCCCGTCCAACGGGTAGGATGTTGCAATTGCGGCGTCATTCGCTTGATCGACATTCAGATCGCCGACCCCAGGCGCTGGTATACGAAAGCTTTTGAGTGATATGCCCTCGCCCAGGCAAAAAAGATGACGATTCAGGATGTTGCCGATCTGTTGGGCGTCGGTTGGGACACCATCAAATCGATCTTCATGCGTTATCTGTTTCGCCGTTTCTCAAGACCCAGTCTGGGAAAGATCAAGTATATCGCTATCGACGAAATCAGCGTCCGCAAGGGCAAAAGTACCTCACGCTGGTCATGGACCTCAAAAGTGGCGCAGTCGTCTTTGTCGGCGAAGGACGAAGCCGAGAAACGCTGATCCCGTTTTGGGACATCTCAAAAAGACAAAAGCCGCGATGAAAAGGAGCGCTTGGATGAAGCGTTGCGGCTGAACAAACCTTTGGCGACAGCCTACTATCTGAAAGATGATTTGCGACAACTCTGGTCCCAGCCGAATCAGGCGACGGCCGAGAAGGTAATCAACGACTGGATCGCCAGGGGCGAAACATCGGAGATGCGCCCTTTGTGGGGCATGACGAGGACGCTTGCCACGTATCGTTTCGGCATCCTCGCTTACCACGAACACCCCATCTCATCAGGCCCAATCGAAGGGACGAACAACATGATCAAGACGCTAAAACGGCAAGCCTACGGCTATCGGGATACCGAGTTCGTCAAGCTCAGGATCATGGGGATTCACGAAGCAAAGTATGCTTTATCCGGATGAACCAGAAAAGTAGCAAGGCTGGGAAAGGGTGCGTAGGTTCTTCTTTTCAGACCCTCTAGAAATGGGGGGATTACCATCTCTCCCTTCTATTCGAGGTTACCTGTCGTGCCAGGGCGATATTCTGAGTTGATGGCTTCCTCATGGCCCTTGAATATCCCACGTTTCAGTTCTCCCAATCTTGCATTTAATAGCGAACTCCTAACCATTCAGTTAAATGTGCGGCTGGTGCACTAAGGCAAAAGTAACCGGACGAGGACACGCCGCCTTCTTGCGCCAAGCCTGCGGACCAAACTGCTGTAACGACACCGACCAATTCACCGGTTTCAAACGAAAACACCGGCCCTCCACTAGACCCTGAAGCAATTGTAATATCATTTACGGTTCTTTGAGTGCCGTAGACACTCAAATCGGGATTACTAACGATGCCTTTGGTTGCTCCGGCAATGTTTGTTTCTCCTCCTCGCAAACCGGGATTACCTATAGCAATAATTTGTTCCCCCTTAACCGTAGGTCGTTTTAAGCGGATAGTAGCCCATTTAGAAGCCTTTAGGCCTATAGCACGTACTAGGGCGACGTCATTTTTTTCATCCACAAATACGGTCTTACATTCATAATTCCCTTTATTTGTTCCAGAGTGGAATGTGGCGATAAATCGAGAGCCGTTCAGCACATGTGCGCAAGTCAGAATCAATCCATCATTAGAAATCAGAGTGCCTGTTCCTCGGCCAAAATCATGTTTAATTTCACAGACGGTGTCTTCATGGTAAGATACAAATTGTTTAAGGTTCATGCCGTTAGTGGACTGGTGCTTGCGGGCTAATGAGATAGCTCGTGGCTTGGCCTCACTCGAGGGCAGGTCAAAGTTTGTAAACGCCTCCTTAATCCAATTGCTTGCCGTCTTAGGCATACGAGGGCCAAACGGCTGATACAGAGAGATCAACAGTTCTTTTTCCTCTCCTTCAACTCTTTGAAAATCATGTAGTTTTAGTTTGGAAATTGAGTCCTCGAATGAGATCATCATGGCGGAAAGTATCTTGTTGAGTTTATCGATCATAGCCTCGTTAGACACATCGATATCAATGCCATCATCCCGTCTGTAATTTGAATTACTGTCATTGTACTTAGAACCCAATCGAACAAAGTCCGAGTCGACTAGCTGTTTTGAGAAATTATCAACATAGCTACCAGAATAAAATTTAGCGGAGATTGACCATCCAGATTTGATTGAGCCTTGCTCGAAGGTATAAGCTAAGAATACAGGTTCACTAATCGTCGACGGGGTCCTATTGTACTGCCTAAGAATCGAATTATATGTGTTAACAGCCATGGAGTAATCGTTATATGCATTGTTTACATTGTTAAGACTCAACTGTGTAGGGTTGAAATTGTGTCTAGACACCGCACTGTCGTAATTCCACTCTGCACTATTTACAGAGCTCTCGGCCCATTGTAGTCTCGATGCGAGGTACTCTTTTTGTGGGTTGGGCACGTCTTGATAATGTGACAGGTATTTTGAGTTAACGACACTCAAATCACTTCTTGATGGGAAAAAAGCCTTAATGTCGGAAAAATAAACTTCAACATCACTTTTCTCCAATTCTGGACTTCTCCAGGTCCACTTAAAGTATGATTTGGTGTTTGACTTTACCCTATAGGCGAAAGAATTTCGCAAAAGATCATAAAGAATTGGAGAAATATTTGGGTCTCCTCCGACACTTATAGAAGCTGACACTGGTGTTGTCGATTTTAGGCTGGCCTCTGCCACACTCAAAACTTTTCTACCATCACGCTCCCACATTTTGCTGCTCAGCATTTTTGCTCTTTGTAAATGCAATAGAGATATTGCAGCACTTTTCCCGTCGCCAGAACGTCTATTTGCTCTCAGAATGTGACCAGTTGATATGCTGTTTTTGAATTGTTCTGTTGATAGAAATGCTAGATCGCTATTTATTTTCTCTGCCAAGTCAATCATAGCATAACTGACGTTGTCGTCCACTAACCATGCTGAAAAATAGGATTCCGTCCAGCTAATGAACAACTGCTTAACTACAATATAGCATTCATCCATTAGGCGGTAACGATTGCTGTTTTGAAAAAATATTACTAAATTATTTAAAGCCTCTTTTGGCAGGCCATTAAGTAAAACATCTTCATCCTTTATGTCTTTTATCTTCGGGAGCAACGCATAGTCCTTAAATGCCCCAACGATTAACCCTTTCTCGTGTCCAAGGTTTGGAAAATCGTCTAAGGAATTTTCAAAAACATCAACATCCTCCTTTGTAAGCTTTTCGCCTAAAGACTTCACGCCCTCAGCAAGCTTTTTCACAATTACTTTTGTAGCTGAATTAAAAGTGCTTACCAAAAATGGCGTGTCATTAATTATGTTGTAGACAGCACTTACATCTTTTTTAATTTCATAAGCATCCTCTAGCGTTATAGCATTGCTTCCGAGGATGCGTTTCCACTTTATTTCAAGGTTTTTAATTCGTTGCAGCTGTTCATGAAGGTCGTTTGATTCATTTTGCGCCCAAGAAGACCATGGACAAAAAGTCTTTGCTTCCAATGAATACTGATATGCCTGCCTTAGATTGCCTGAGGAGAGTTCATCATCAATCTTTTGACGATAATAGTTGTTAACTCCATTCTCGTATATATTCCTTGCAGCTAACTCTTCTTCATCTGCTTTTGGATCGACGACGGCCCCAACCCCTTTCTCTTCCAATAAGATCAAAGCGGAACTAAAATCGTTTTGATAAATGTTCTTTTGAATCTTCTCAGGCAGCGTTGCGCATGAAGCGACCAAGATTGGAATTATAAAGCATACCACTCGCATGTAGTTTGAAGAACTACTGCAAATAAATCTGGGTAAATGCTTAGGCATTCGGAAGGCTCCTTAAAAAAACAGAATTAGGCGTATCGTTTAATCTTCATAACATTTTATCGGATAAGGAGACAATATAGCAGTCCTTCTTAAAATCCTTAGAGATAGCCCTTTTCACTTTTGGTTCATATTATTTGCCAGAGAATACGGACAATATTGTTATAGGCGAATTACGCCACTGCTTCAAAATGAAGGTGGGCATGTGAACTACAGCGGGTCGAACGCATATGGCGACGGGGGGGGCTGAAAGTCTCCAGAAAACAACCCAAGACAGGACGACTGTGGCTCAATGACGGATCATGTTTGCGCCTTCGCCCTTGCTGGCCGAATTATGTTTGGGCTTATGATTTGTCATGGGCCGGATGCATGACGGTAAGGCATTTCGTATGCTGACCATCATTGATGAATTTACGGGAGAATGCCTTGGAATTCCTGTAGCGAGAAGAATACGGAATGAGGACGTAATGCATATTCTTGCCGACCTGTTCGTAAGCTGAGGTCAGCCTGATTTCATCAGATCGGACAACGGTTCCGAGTTCACAGCAACGGCGATCAGGAAATGGCTGAAAAACATCGGAGTGAACACGGCTTACATCGAACCCGGTAGCCCGTGGGAGAACGGATACAGCGAAAGCTTCAATGGGAAGTTGCAGGATGAATTGCTGAATGGAGAAATATTCTATTCGTTGAAGGAAGTACAGGTTGTGCTCGAAAATTGGCGGCAGAAATACAATGCGATTATACCTCACAGCTCGTTGGGATACAAGCCGCCTGCGCCGGTCGCGCGGCTCCCTCTAGTGGGAGCTATGCTGGGGGCCTGGACAACCTCAGCAGGAAGAGTGCAGACTCACATAAGCCCGGAATATAAACTGGGGGTAGGTTAGGGCAACTAGGAAAAAGCTGTTTTATCGCTGACCTCTGCATACGAGCTTGGTGATACTAACGCGGCCTACTGCCTGGGACGAATGTATGCTTATGGAAGGGGACAAAGAAAGATTCTAAGCGGGCATTCGAGTATTATTCCATCTCAGCCGCAAATGGCGAAATGCGAGCGATATGTGAGCTGGGAGGCCTTTATTATGATGGGAGCGGTGTCGATCGAGATTTGAAAAAAGCCTACGAATGCTTTCTCTGTGCTGCGGAGATGGGGGATAGCAAGGCACAATTGTGGGTAGCAATGATGTTTGCTAGAGGCGATGGCACTCCGAAAAATTATGCAATGGCTTTCAATTGGTATCAGCGCGCTGCGAATCAAAAAAAGATCTGCCGCTTATTTCGAGTTGGGCAAAGCGTACGAGAATGGGAGAGGGACAGAAATTGATAATGTCCAAGCGTACATGTGGTACAAATTGGGAGCCTACGAAGACGTTGATGGAGCGGCTAGCGCAAGAGATAGCTTAGAGGAAGATATGGATACGAACGAAGTTGATGAAGCACAGCGCCTAACCTCAGAATGGCTCAATGGAGCGGCAAACGCTGAGTCTGACATGAAAGATGAGTCCAGTTGCGATATAGAAAGGTAGTGGCTACTGGGGCTGCAAGTGCGACGATCAGAGTTGACTCCATCCATAATTCGAGACAGTTATTGAAAACGCCCGAGACCGGCGATTGCGTTGATCGGGAGGAAACAGCATGAAACAGGACAAAGAAAAAGCACTATTCATAGCTAGAAAAGTCTTCGCTGAGCTCGTGTTCGACGTGCAGAGCCTGGAAGGGATGCCCTTCACCATGCCCGAGGTGCAGACCTACCTCCAGGGAGTGACTGTCGGCGGGCACAAGGTTGCCGACGTCGAGAAGCTCAAACAGCAGAAGCTCGGCTGGGAGCTGGTCATCGACATGGTCAGGCAGGACACGTTCAGCCTGACCAAGGAAACGGCCTGCACGATACAGGGCGTCTTGGGGCTCGGCGAGGCGTTGGACCCCGGCCAGTTCCGCTCGGGTCAGGTCGGCATCGCCGGGACCGAGTACAAGCCGCCCAAGGCGAGCGAACTGGACTCAATCTTCGAGCGGGTGATCAAGGATATCCTGGTGCTTGAGGACGTGCGCGGGCAGGCTTATCGACTGCACCTCGACTTCGCCCGCAACCAGTTCTTCTGGGACGCCAACAAGCGCACGGGCCTGCTGATGCTCAACGGCCATCTCATGAGCCACGGCTATGCGCCGCTGTCGGTGCCCGCCAAGCGGCTCACCGAGTACAACGCGGGCATGATCCGTTTCTATGAGTCGGGCGATTACGCCGAGATGATGGGCTTTCTGAGGGAGTGCCACGAGGCCATGTACGGGCGGTTTGAGTAGTCTGCGATTTCAGGCAAGAAGACGCTCGTCTCAATGCCGAATATATACAGTGGCCGGTCCTCCCTCCTCTGTGGAGCCATGCCTATTGGTTCTGTGTGTTTATTAATCCCTATTGAGCAACTCTGCTATTTCTATAGCAATTTCATCGACTGTGTGAGTTGCTGTACTTCTTGCAACTTTATCAGCCAAAGAAGGACTAAAGTCCATAACTTGTTGTTTGGTAATATTGTGCCAAATAGGTAAAAGAATTTGCTCGCCGGATATAGATCGGGTAACGATTCCATCAAGTTCGTAGTTTGTCCAGCCTTTACTTATAAATGATTGTGATAACACAACAAGACAGACACGGCTTGTAGCTAGCCCTTTATCTATCTTCTGCCGCAAGCTATCGCCAATGCGTAAAGAGAATTCATCATACCAGACACTCAGACCTTGTCCAATCAAAGCGTTTGCTAGCGACCTTACAATTTCATCTTTGTCTTCTGACGCGTGAGATATAAATACATCATGTGTTCTGCCTTCAGATTCAACTGATGGTGGAATATTCCTTTGCACAAGACTAGGGATATCGGAGAGTGGCGTTTGCCGTATTTCAGGCAAAGGACCTGGCAACATTCTCACTGAGGCTCTGGTACTGCCACGTAGCCCTTGCATGTCAACTGCTACATGCCAATGCCCAGTGCTTGGAATGGAGATACGGATAGGTGACTGCTTAGCTAATCCACCATAAAATTTATGCTTACGCCCGTTCTTGTAACTGGAGAAATTCGGTATTATGTAGCATTCGCACAAAGCCCACCTTGCCCCCGGTTCTCCACGCAGCGTAATCTGGCTGCATGAGCGAGAATACCCATCCCCACACCACAGCGGCCCTGGCCAAGCGCCGGGCGGAACTGATCGCCGACAACCAGGCGATGCGGGAACGCATCCGGCTGAACGACGGCTACATCAAGGCCCTGGACACGGCCATCGGCCTGATGGACCCCGCCTTCGATCCCGGCATGGTCCTGCCCAAGCGCCAGTACACCAAGAAGTTCGATCGGGGCGAACTGAAATCCCTGATCATCCGGACGCTGAAGGCGGCCGAAGGCGGCCCCCTGTCCACCCGGGCCATCGCCGACCAAGTCATGGAACGAAAAGGCATGACCGAAGACTGCTGGACCGAAGTCCGCCGGGCGCTGATCAACTATGATGTCGTAGAAAAGGTCAACGGCGATCCCGACGACCATATGGAATACTGGTCCCTAGTGGGCTACGCCGCCAAGGGAAAGGATGGCGGCGATTCCAAGGAAGCGACCGCGGGGTTGCGTCTGCTGCGTGACCAGTAGCCCCTGAACGGGGAATCATCGGCCAGGGTGAGCATGCGGCCAAGCATATCGAAGGCGATTCTGCCGTTGTCCCACCGCCGGGTGTCCTCCCGGTAGGCCACTTCGTTGGCGTAGAGTTCGAGATATTCCCGGCTGGCCCGGTGGATTTGCCCCTTGAACATGCGCCTGAACCGGGCGAAGAAGCTTTCCGCCTGGTTGGTGTTCTCGCCTGCGGGGCCGCAATAGCAGATCTTGTGGTTGACCACCACCCGTTCGAAGTTGACCTGAAGATTGCCGTAGGCCGAGTGTTCGTCCGAAACAATGGTGGATCCCGGCTGGACATTGTCCTCGACGTGATACTGGATGTCCTTGGCGTTTTCCTTGTCGATCACATACGTGAGCGTCCTGGTCGCGCCTTTGCCCTTTTCCCCGGCCTGCCTGATGACTAGGATGCAGGATTCGGGCATGGAGGACTCCCGGTCCCCATCGGGCCTGTCCATGGCTCTGTTGGCCGGCCGCTTGTACGGATTGAGGTATGCCCCGTCGGTCTGGATTTCGCCCTTCATGGCCGGTTGGTCATACCGGGTTTTAAGAAGTGCGCTCCGCAACTTGTGGTACAGGGTGTACGCCGTCTTGTACTGGACATCCAGGTGGCGCATGAGCTGGGATGCGGACACCCCTTTGACTGCATTCGCCAACAGGACGATGGCGATCAGGATGGTCTTGAGAGGCAGGTTGGAGGAATGCAGCCAGGTTCCGCTGGTCACCGAATAGGTGCGTCCGCAATCCTTGCACCGCCATTGCCGCCGCCCCTTGATGAAATAGTGGTCCACGCTGCCGCAGATCGGGCAATACGGCTCGCCACCCGTCTTCGGCCACCGCAGTTCGCGGAAGGTCTTGAAGACGGTCTCCTCGTCCCATTCCGCGATCTGCGGTATGGACAGGCTGCGGGCTTTCGCCGAAAGCAGGAAGTGTTGCTCGTGCGTGTGGTTTTTCGAGGGCATTACGGCCAGTATAAAGCATATTTTTGAACTTTTGTCAAGTATTGCGAGGTGTTAGCTAAGTATATTGTGAAATGTCGAACAAGCCTTGATAACCGGTTGAAATACCGGTGAAGAGTTTATCTTTTTCTTTTTTCCTGGCGGGTTGCGAAGGTGGGTGTGTCGAAATTCCGGTATGCCAGTATCATATTTCCTGTCACCGGCGATTGACTTGAGTCTTTTGGCAAGTATAGCATCCGTGTAACCGTCTAAAAAGACGGAAAAGAACCAACAAGAAAGGGACAAATTTCATGACGACTTCCGAACAGCACGAGTTCCTCAAGCAACTGGACAAGCGGTTATGGGATGCCGCCTGCAAGTTGCTCCCCTCCCTGGATGCCGCGGTCTACAAGCACGTTGTTCTTGGCATCGTCTTCCTGAAATACGTCGGGGACAGCTTCGAGCAACGCCAAGCGGAACTCCGCAGATGGTTCGCTGATCCCGAACATGACTATTATCTGGGAGAGGATGCCGACGACGAGGGATTTGTCACGGAAGAGCTTGAGGATCGGGACTACTACACGGAAGCGAATGTCTTCTGGGTGCCGGAATCGGCCCGCTGGGCCGCCCTGCTTGATTGCGCCAAGCTGAACCCCGGTTCACCCCTTCCTTGGGGCAAGGATTTCAAAAGCGTGGGCAACCTTCTCGACGATGCCATGATTGCCATCGAGAAGGAGAATCCGGTCTTGAAGAACGTCCTGAACAAGGACTACGCCAGGTTGCAGATCGACAGCGGCAAGTTGGCCGAGGTCATGGATCTGATCAACACTATCCCGTTCGAACATGACAGCCTGAAGGCCAAGGACATCCTCGGCCACGTATACGAATATTTCCTCGGCCAGTTCGCCGCCGCCGAAGGCAAAAAGGGCGGCCAGTTCTATACCCCGAAGTCCATCGTCACGCTCATCGTCGAGATGCTTCGTCCGTACAAGGGGCGCGTCTACGATCCCGCCTGCGGTTCCGGCGGATTTTTCGTTTCCAGTGAGGAATTCGTGGATGCCCATGGCGGCAACATCGACAACCTGTCCGTCTACGGCCAGGAGTCCAATCCGACCACTTGGCGCTTGGCGGCCATGAACATGGCCATCCGTGGCATCGAGTTCGACTTCGGCAAGGAACCCGGCGACACGTTCACCAAGAACCAGCACCAGCACAAGCGGTTCGACTACATCATGGCCAATCCGCCGTTCAACCTTCCCTGGCCTGCGGAAGCGTTGGCCGATGACGTGCGGTGGAAATATGGACTCCCTCCGGCCAAGAACGCCAACTTCGCCTGGATGCAACACATGATCCACCACCTTGGCCCCAAGGGGAAAATGGCGATTATCCTGGCGAATGGGTCGATGTCCTCCACGACTGGTGGAGAAGGCGAGATACGAAAAGCGATCGTCGAGGCCGATCTTGTGGAATGCGTCATGTCCTTGCCTGGGAACCTGTTCACCAACACCCCTATCCCGGCCTGTATCTGGTTTTTGAACAACGACAAGTCCAACGGGCAAAACATCGAGGACTTGCGCAACCGAACCGGCGAGGTGTTGTTCATCGACGCAAGCCATTGCGGCTACATGGTCGATCGGGCCCGTCGCGATTTTGATCAGGAAAAGGATATCTTGAGAATTGCCCAGACGCTTTTCCGTTGGCAAATGGGAAACAAAGCCGAAACACCTTATGAAGACGAAGCCGGCTTTTGTGCTTCGGTTGAGTTAAATGACATCCGTAAACATGGCTATATCCTTACGCCGGGACGATACGTTGGAGCTTCTACAAAAAAGAATGACGTTATTTCATTTGAAGAAAAGATACGTCCATTAGTCGACGCATTGGTGGAAGGGATGATGGAAAGCCAGAAAATAGACGAGGATATTCTGGAAAATTTGCATAAGATTGGTTTGGGGAAGTGTTAACATGACCTCCAAGATTGGCGATATCGTTGAGTTGCAGCGTGGTACTACCTATAAAAGCAAGCAAAAAGACTTACCAGGTCCGGTGCTTCTTGGCCTGGCAACAATAAGAAGGAATGGTGGGTTCAGAAACGACAATCTCACGACCTATGGCGGAGAAAGTCCCGAGAAGTTGTTGGTTTATCCAGGCGAGATGTACGTTTCATTGAAAGACGTAACCCAATCCGCAGATTTATTGGGCGCTGTAGCCAGGGTGCCGAGTGATATTGAAGTCGGCAGGCTGACACAAGACACCGTAAAATTGCGTTTTATCAGAAGCGATTTTTCTAAAGAATATGTCTACTGGATACTTCGTACTCCCGCGTATCGTGAATATTGCAAAATGCACGCAACGGGAACGACGAATTTAGGCTTATCCAGAGATGACTTCCTTTCTTACGAAGTGCCGCCATTAACTCCTGAGCGAGCTGTTCTAGTTGATTTGTTAGAATGTATTTCCAGAAAAATCGCTTTGAATAGTCGAATGAACGAGACTTTGGAAGCCGTAGCGAGGGCGATTTTCAAGAGTTGGTTTGTGGATTTTGATCCAGTCAAGGCAAAAATGGAAGGCCAACAGCCTAATGGTGTTGATAAAGAGACGATTGCCTTATTCCCAAATAAGCTGATGTGTTCTGAGCAAGGGGTGTTACCAGATGGTTGGGAGCAAGGGATATTGTCGGATGTAGCATTTCTAAACAAAAAAGCATGGACGAAAAAGAAACATCCTCCACAAATCAACTATGTTGATCTGGCCAATACGAAAAACGGCATAATTTCATGCTCGGTTGAATATGCCTTTGATAAGGCCCCTTCAAGGGCAAGAAGGATTTTGTCGGAAGGCGATACCATTGTCGGAACTGTTAGACCCGGCAATCGTTCATATGCGTACATAGGTGATGAAGCCGTTCCTTTGACCGGAAGCACAGGGTTTGCTGCATTGACCCCGAAGTCAACAGAATGGCGTGAATATGTGTATCTGGTAGCGACATCGGATGAATCCATAGCCCATTTGGCACGTCTAGCAGATGGTGCAGCCTATCCGGCTGTACGCCCGTCAGTTGTTGCAGACTTGAAGTCAGTGATACCAACAGAAACTGTTGTTCAGGCTTTTCATAGGCAAATCTCTCCGTTTTTTGACAAGATGTTCGCTTGCAAGGAAGAGTCTGCGAGACTTGGGGCTATCAGGGACACCCTTCTCCCCAAGCTGGTTTCCGGCGAGTTGTCCGTTTCCGCGGTCGAAAAGCAACTGGAAAAAGTCCTATAACACCCAAAAACACGGTGGCCCGATGATTACCGAAGATCAACTGGAAAAGCTTGCCATCACCTGGTTTCAGGAAGAGGGATACGAAAACCATCACGGTCCCGACCTGAACCCGGAGCCGGACGGAACCGGCCAGCGATCCCGGCTTGACGAAGTGCTGATGATCGCACCGCTTCGCTCCGCCATCGAACGCATCAATCCCCAGTTGCCCGCATCGACCATCGAGGATGTCCTTCACCAGATCAGGACGTTGTCCGAACCGATCCAGGCCAAGGCGAACCAACATTTCCATTCCTGGCTTCGCAACGGCATCAGCGTGTCCTACAAACAGGACGGGGAACTCGTCGAGGACAAGGTGTTCCTGATCGATTTCCAGAATCCCGTCAACAATGCGTTCTGGGTGGTTGACCAGTTGACCATCAAGGGAACCAAGGACAACCGCAGGCCGGACCTGATCGTCTACGTCAACGGCCTCCCCCTGGCCGTCATCGAGTTGAAAAATCCGAAGATGGAAGAAGAAGTCGGCCTGGAAGAAGCCTTCCACCAGTTGCAGACCTACAAGTCGGAGCTATTCGACCTCGCCATGTTCAACGAAGCGCTTATCGCTTCCGACGGCGTACTGGCCCGCGTGGGATCACTGACGGCTTCCAGGGAATGGTTCTTGCCTTGGCGGGCGATCAAGCACGAGGACGACCGGCCCATCTTCGAATACGAGTTGAAAAACGTGGTTAAAGGATTTTTCGACCGTTCTTTGTTTTTGGAATACATTCGTGACTTCGTCCTCTTCGAATCAGACGGTCCGACCACAATCAAAAAGATCGCCGGTTACCATCAGTTCCATGGTGTTCGCGAAGCCGTGGAAGCAGCCGTCAAAGGAGCATCAGAATACGCCTCGCAGAAAGTTAAAGGGCGCGGAGGTGTCATCTGGCATACCCAAGGATCGGGAAAATCCATTTCCATGTGCTGTCTGGCCGGAAAGCTTCTTCGACATCCGGCACTGGCCAATCCGACCCTGGTCGTGGTCACGGACCGCAACGATCTGGACGGACAACTATACGAAACCTTCTGCAAGGCCGGAGACCTGCTTTCCGACACGCCGATCCAAGTCGATGACCGGAAAGATCTGCGCAAAGCGTTGAATGAACGGAAATCCGGCGGGATCATCTTCACCACGATCCAGAAGTTCGCCCTGGACGATGATGAGACGAAATTCCCCGCCCTGTCTGATCGCCATAACATCGTGGTCATCGCCGACGAATGTCACCGGTCCCAGTATGGTTTCAAGGCCAAGCTGGATAAGAAACGCAAGGCGTTCGTGGCAGGCTTCGCCCAACATATGAGGGATGCCCTGCCCAATGCGACGTTCACCGGCTTTACCGGTACCCCCATCTCCCAGGAAGACAAGGACACCAGGGCCGTTTTCGGGGACTACGTCAGCATTTATGACATCGAACAAGCCCAGACCGATGGTGCCACGGTTAAGATTTTCTACGAAAGCCGCTTGGCCAAGTTGAATCTGAACAGGGACGAGATGCCTGTCATTGACGACGAAATGGACGAACTCACCGAAGACGAGGAAATTCAGCAGGCGGAAAAGACCAAGGGAAAATGGGCCGCCCTGGCGAAGCTGGTCGGTGCCGATCCACGTCTGAATCAAGTGTCAGAAGATCTCGTCAAGCATTTCGAAACCAGATTGGAAACGACTGAAGGCAAGGCGGTCATCGTCTGCATGAGTCGCGAGATTTGCGTTAACATGTTTGACAAAATCGTTGCCCTGCGTCCCGAATGGGCAGGCACCAAAACCGAACACGGATATGACCCCGCTGACGGAAGCATTCGTATCGTCATGACCGCCAATGCTTCTGACTCGCAGGCCATACAGCGACACCACTATAGCAAACAGCAGAAAAAGGGCCTTGAAAGGCGTTTTAAGGACCCGGACGACAGCCTGAAACTGGTCATCGTCCGTGACATGTGGCTCACCGGCTTCGATGCCCCGTGCGCCCATACCATGTATATCGACAAGCCCATGCAGGGGCACAACCTCATGCAGGCCATCGCCCGCGTGAATCGGGTCTTCAAAGGTAAGCCGGGCGGCCTGATCGTGGACTACATCGGTATTGCCAGCGAACTGAAAAATGCCCTGTATGCCTATACAAGAAACGGCGGCCGTGACGGACAACCCACAATCGATGTTCAGGAAGCCATCTGGGTGCTGAAAGAGAAGTTACAGATCCTGCGGGATATGTTCCACGACTTTGACTACTCGACCTACAAAACCAGGGCTGTGGAACTGTTGCCTTCGGCGGCCGACCACGTGGTGGCCGAGGAAGAGCGCAAGAAGCACTTTTTCGACACGGTCAACGCCATGAACAGCGCCCAAGCGTTGTGTGGCACGCTGGACGAGGCTATCATCCTTCGGGACGAAATAACCTTCTTCCAAGCGATTAAGATATTCATCAACAAGGCCATGGCTAGGACGGGCAAAAAAACGAAACAGGAAAAAGAAGCGGTCCTGAACCAATTACTTGCCCGTGCCGTGGTCCCCGAAGGTGTGGATGACATTTTCGCCCTGGCCGGATTAGACAAGCCGGATATCTCCATCTTGTCCGAGGAATTCCTAGACGACGTCAGGAACATGAAGCATCGCAACTTGGCTGTGGAACTTCTGGAGCGGTTGTTGGCCGACGAGATCAAGGCTAGGTTCAGGCGCAATCAGACCCAGCAGAAGAAATTTTCGGAGCGACTTGAGGAATCTCTGTTCAAGTATCGGAACCGGGCTATCGAGACCTCCCAAGTTATCGAGGAACTGATCCGAATGGCCAAGGACTTCAACGAAGCCATCAGCCGTGGCAACAAGATAGGATTGGCCCCCAACGAACTGGCTTTTTACGATGCCTTGGAAGAAAACGAATCCGCTGTTCGGGAACTTGGTGATGATGTCCTGAAAAAGATCGCCAAGGAATTGACCAGTAAACTCCGGAAAAGTGCAACTGTTGACTGGCAGCACAAAAAAAAGGTTCGGGCAAGGATGCGTATCATGGTCAAGAAGATCCTCAAACGATATAAATATCCGCCGGATGCAGAAAAACAAGCCATTGACGATGTTCTAAAACAGGCTGAATCCCTAGCCGACGAGTGGAGTGAGGCCGCATAGGAGATAAAAGACCACTTAACGGTGGTCTTTTTCATTGCGGGGTCTTGACTTCAGACTTGGCGAGAGAAAAAATCAAATATGGACAAAAAAGAAGTCATTAAAATTGTTTCTGAAATTGATCGTGAATTCCAAAAGGAAAAAGTGCCTGTCCGGAACAGGGAAATGCAGGCATTTCTACGTTTCGGGAAAAAAACAGGGATTGACTTTCCCATAACGGGCAACCATTGGATCAGGAAAACGATCAGCGATTGGTACAAGATGGTTTATGGGAATAAACTGTTGATAGACTTTTCCCCGGGAACTGGCGTTATAGCCATCAACCATGAACCGTATGCCATAAAATTCCCACGTGTATACGGGACAGTCAGCGTTAATCCTTTTGACTGGATAGAGGATATCACCGACGCAATGCTTTCATCTATACCACAAGAAATGTGGCGGCCTGTAGGTGAAGCGATATTGACACAGTTCTACAGCTTCCAACACATTGAACATTTACCAAGGAAATGCTCTGACGATCTATCTAGTGCTGTTGGACACATATTATCCCAGAAGCGAAATTGTGGCCTTTCAAAGTGGGCATCACAACAAAGTCTTGAAAAAACGCTAAAACACTTTATCAGTAATAAAGGGGGAAGCTATAAAAAAATACACGACCTAGAGAAACTTCACAGGAAAGCCGTTGAGCTTGGCTTGCCACCACTTTCTGTTGATCTGGTTTCCATCGTCGAATGTTCGCCATCGGCTCGATATGCTGAAACTGGGGAAAATGAAGAATATTCTTTGCAAGTCGCCATTGAAGCATTTAACGCCAGTCTGTTCGGAATAGGATGTATTGCAAGGTCAATGTTTAATTTGCCAGAACCGAAGATTCGAACTTCAATAAGATATTATCCAGAATAATCTGGACATGTCCACCTTGATAGCGCCCACTCCCTGACGCTCATCCCGGTCCATATCAGGGTCGTGGTCTCCCGGTGACAAGAAGGAATCCCTGGCTGACGGGTGGAGTGATGCCGCATAAAAACAAGAAGGCCGCATGAAGCGGCCTTCTGTTTTTGTGAAATTATTTTTCGGTTTCGGGTTCATCCTCGACCAAAATCAACTCGCGATCAGGGTCATGGTGTTTTTTCATGTATTCGTCACGTTCCTTGATAACATCATCGGAATGGCCCGAACTGGGATCCTCCAGGAACCCACGGACATACCAGTAAACATCGCAGGAACGGATGTCCTTTTTCCCGGAGCACAGGAAAGACTTGATGTAATCCATGGAAGCCTGGATGGACAACTTGGTGTACTCGCTGTCCGTGTAGATGAATTCCTGGTATTCGCGGTCGTAGATGAAAGCGTCCTCGACACGATCTCCGCACGGGGAGACCAAGGCGAAAAAGATGTAACGCCCCGGATGCTTCGTGAGATAGTCGGTTTCCCATCCGCATTCGTGATCCAGCTTTCCGGCAAACGGCATGGCCAGCGGAATGATCTTGTTCGTGTTGAGGCTGTCGTTCTCGAGAGCGATAACCTTGGTCCCGTCAGCATAGGTCAAAACAGTTTTGTCCATTCGGTTTTTCCTCCTATAGGGTGTTAAAAGCCTTTCAGGCGATGTTTCCCTTTCATAATACCACATAAGAAGGAGTGATTCCGAGTGGTTGGATAAAAAAGTTCCAAGTTTGACTCGACTCTTTTTTCTTATCGAGCTAGGGTCCGTATTGGTGGGGAATGGGAGAAAAAAATGACGGCAACCTGCCGTCATCATTGATTTGTGCGAATGCTACATAATACCGTGAAAAATAGGGGTATGGTCAATAAAATTGCCCAAATAGATAGGAAGAAATAGGCAGTCTCAGTCCAATTGAAAATAGTTTGGTTGGCGCATATAGCTTCCTTAGTAAAGTAGTAAATCAGCGTGACCAGTAGGGCTAACACTTGAATGAGTATAACAAAAAGCATTCGAATGATGGTGCCCTTAAAGGTATCCCGATAGAGTTGGAGAATGCGCCAATTGCAGGTCATGACAAGGGCAGAGGGGTCACCTACGTAAAAGAGCAAGGAAATTGATAAGCCTGTCATGACCGCAACCACGGTACCCAAGTATCCAGCGATACTAGACGATAAGTAGTAGTAAGGCTTGAGGAAGTAAGCCGCAATTCCCGCAGCAAGCAAAGAGAATGCGACATAGGCGATTCTGGCCTTCGAAATGTTCATAATTAATTATTATCTAAAACCCCAGCAGCGTCTAGTTCGTTTAAAAACGTGTTTAGAGCAGCCTTGGCTTCTCTGAAAAGAATAGTATTCCCATATGGTTCAAAGTTGAAAAAATCTCGGACGATAATTTCGCCGCTTCGGATGATTTGATTGTTAAGTGTAACAATGGTCCATCCCCCATCTTCATCTTCGTCAAGGATGTCTTCAGCGATTTGCTGCAAACGGCGTTGGGTGATTTCCATATCCCGTTTTCTTCCCTTTTTTAGGGTGATGCTAGCACTGATGGACTCCTCTTCTTGGCAATCCTGTAAGTTCTGATTGGTTTCAATCAGAGCTTTGAAAAAACCGATGCGAGTATCGGCATTTTCAATTTCACGCATTGATGCTTCATAGATAGATGCATTGATGATTATCTCTTTAACTCCCTGTTCTTTAATCATCCGTATTTGTTCAACTTTAGCAATTTTATCGAGTTGGAGAGAGCAGGCGCGGTCATGATCCTCTAATCCTTCTTTGAACAGCGTTCTCAGGTAGCGAGTAATGTATGATTCGTGAATGTGCGTCGAGCAGAATACCAAGTGATTGCCTCGTACGCGGAGATTCATATCCCCTTCCACGAAATCAAATCCGTCTTTGGCCTGATCTGTATCCATTTCCGATAAGGCGACATTCTTGTTTTTGCTAGTGAGGGCTGTGGTAGCATCTGGGGTATATCCGTTGAGATGCAGGTAAATGCCATCTTGTTTATGACTGTCCCATTCGTTGCTTTCAAATGTTTTGGCTGAAAGTTGAAAGGATCGATTTTCAACTAACGGAAGAGATTGGATAGCGCGGCGTAGGTAGCTTTCTAATGTCGGTGCAGGACCATTGTCAGCGAACTGGCAACGGCGGTAATTCAGCGTGCGTCTAATTTTTGTCATGTGCTATACCTTTTATTCGTGACAATCTTTCAAAATGGCATGAATTGTTTGTCTTTGTATATAGGCATGACAAATAGATTTCAATCCATATGGGCTAATTTAGACAAAAGGTTTTGCGAACTCTCCGAACTATCCGGTTTCATCGAATATCGGTATACCCCCCCGGCCACTCCAGGGCATCCCCTTGTCCCAATTTGTATACCAGGGCGTATACCAAGGCACGAAAAAAGCGCTTATGATCTCTCATAAGCGCTTGATTTCGTTGGAGCCAGGAATCGGAATTGAACCGACGACCTACTGATTACGAAGAAAATGTCTGGGGAATAAGTGTTGAAATGATTGAACTTATTTGGAAAATTTTTGTATACCGGGGCAAAAAGGCGTATCCTGATATACACTCGGTATACCAAAGGAAAATACTGGATTTCGACGTTCGTCGAAATGACTAGACTGCAAAATTAATGAAATTTTGCAGTCATATCATTACATCAAGATACAGCGATCATTGCGACAGCATCGGCTCCGGCACCTCCCAGGTGCCGGAGCCGAGCGGAACACAGGCGATTATTTGGCGCTGGCACCAGCGTTGTACTGATAGTTGCCCTCAAACTGGTCAAGAACGATGGTGTTGGGCGGGTTGGAATCGGCGGTGGACTTCAGCGTCAAGTCTTGTTCCAACTTGCGAGATCTGAAGTTCCATCCCTTGGGTAAAGTCAGACGCTCGCCGAGGGTGGGCAGGTTTTCGATGGTATTCTTGGGGTCGATCTTCAGCGACAGGCTGAACATGGTGTAAACGGCGCCCTCGGGGGTGATCAACTCGTACACAGTTTCGCCGGCATTGAAGCTAAAGGTGTTGGTACGCTTGGAGACCAGCACCTTGTAAGAAGGCAACGTTCCGGAAACAGCCTTACTGAGGTCAGGGGTCTCGAAGATGCCAAGGATACGCAAGGGGATCGTGGCGATCACCCTCTCTTTGCAGCCAAACCAAGCCATCCCGGTTATGCCGTTCGCCACGAGACGGCGCGGACCATTGAAGAGGACGCCATCGCTCCCATATTCCTTTTTCAAGGTATCTGCATCAAGAGCGCGGAAGCGGGCGTCCATCACATCGTTGGGCGCCTCAAGGTCGTTGCCGAGAGAATTGTAGTAGTAGCCGACACCGCTGCCGTCGGCCTCGCGGTTCATGAACAGAATTTCGTAGAAGGCCTTGCCGCGCCAGTTCTCCATCTGGATCGGGCAGGGATCCTTCAGGCCAACGTTCTGTTCGGCCATGGCCGGTGTAATGGCCCACAGTAGCCCAATCGTCAGCGCAATTGCTTTCACGGTCATGGTTGCCATTTTCTGCACGTTGACTCTCATTTTCTTCACTCCTCTTTTCGCTCTTGTTCTTGCCTTGTGGCAGTATGTATTAAAGTCCAAAAGATTAACGCGGTGAGTTGTTCCCCAAGCTGCCTAGGTAGAACAGCTTGGGGAAGATGGAATAGTTACGGTTTGTAATTGGTCATGCCCGGTCCCGTCTTGTCATAGACGTTGAAGAATTCATCGGGCATGATAGTGGCGAGGCCGTTTTCCGGCTTCTCGATCAGATCCTTATCCAATGTTTTCACCCGGACCTTCCAGCCATCTGGCAGTTTCTTGAACATGTCCGCCCCTGACGCAACGAATTCCCCATAGGTATGCTTCGGGTTGAGTCCCAGTTGGAATCCCTTCAGGATCCAGGTATTGCCGTCCGCGTCATCAAGAAGAAATACGGTGGTTCCCTTGTTCCAGCCTATTCCGCTCTTTCGTGCGATGGTTTTGGGCTCATACGGCTTGCTCTCGGCCACCCCTCCGGTGTTGTCTCCCATGTTCAGCTGGGCTACCCAGATGGCGGAAATGCCATTGAAGGTTCTCTCAACTCCGGTATCGATTCCCATCCAATCGGGCGACCAGATTTTCGGACCGTTCAGCGATGCCCCCAATACGCCGTATTCCTTTTTCATTTGATCAAAGTTGAGCCCTGCAACAAGTTTCTGCGGTGCCGTGTCTTTTGACGCGGGGATTCCCTTGGCTGTCGGCATCGAGTTGTAGCAAGCCGCCACCAGTTCCCCTGACTTCGGGTCGGGGAAAGCTAGAAATATTTCAATATACCGTGTTTCGTGCATGTTATCGACGCGCTTGTATGTCGGGTTGGTGCCATCGGAAATAATTTCTGGTTCGGAACAATGTGCATTTTGAACGACGTAAGGAAGCATTGTCATCATTACAATGGCAAACAGCATCAAAACATTTTTCGTACTTGGCATTGATCTTCTCCTGTTGAACAAGAATTACGCACTATCATGGTTGAATGAATTCACCAGGCCATGGATACAATGGTTGTTTTTTCTGTAACATCAATGCAGCGAATGGCTGCTGTTGTATTCTCGAAGAGCCTGCTCACTTTACTGGCTGGGCCTCCGGGAATTTCCAGGTGCCGTTGATGACCTCCTTGTCAGGCTGATACATCCTTACGATGTAATTCCAGCCCGGCGTAATCGGCAGAAAATTTGATTGAGACGGATCGCCTCCGAAATGAACCGTAGCTGAACCGTCGGGGTTCCTTTTGGCGGTTACGTTATTCACGGAGTAGGCGTTCCACTTATTTTTCTCCATAAATCCTTTGATGTTATATACTGTTATTGAGCAAAACCCCTCTGTGGGAATCTTCTGCGCCATGGTCAGGCTGTAGGGTGTTTTCCCATCGTTCTTCTCAGGTTCCACATTGACATAAAACGCGGCGTATTCGGGAAGGCCTCCCCAGCCATAAGCCGTACCGAGCAGGTGGTTTATGGGATCCACCTGCTTTATGTTGCCGAACATACCTATGGTGTTGGTTTTGGTCGCCGCCAGGACGTTAATGGCGTCACGAAGTCCGGCAAGGGACTTCTGATCCCAATCCGGGACATCGAAGGTACCCGCGCTCTTTTGCCTGACGGCTATTTGATCCTGCAGTTCGTTGCCGTCCTTTATGTCGGCTGGGTCGTTGGCATCGATAAATGTCCGAAAAAGAAAGAGAACATACCGGGTGCCGACGGTGTCTTCGGTAAAAGTGAATTCTCCTTTACCGGTTTCCACCGCAAGCGTGTACTGATCCTGGTTGAGGACCTGCATGGACTGATAACGCCCTTTGCCGTCGGGCTTCACAATGGTGACCGGTTCCGTGAGGTCGAATACCCCCACGGAATAGATCGTATCGCGGTTCATGCGGATCACGTTTTGTTTGTCTATGGGCGTGGGCTTGCGAAAGTGCAGAAGCTTGCCAAAGGCCTGATCTTTGACATAGCGCGCAAAAGTCGTATCCGTTTCAGCCCGGATAAAATTGTCAACCGTAACTTTTTCCACGGCTTTTGCAGGCAGCGGAGCCGAAATGGCCAACCCGATTGCAGTAAAAAAACACAAAATTAATGCCTTCATGTGAATGTCCTTTTGAAAATGTTTGCCGCCTACATAGCAAACAATTGAATATTCGTACATATGTTTGAATGGAATTGGGGCAAAGTCCCAAGTGGGTATAATCGAAGGGGTAGTTTTAATTAGGGGAAAGATTGTGGCTCCATAGGGTCGCTCGGTGTCCCCCTTACCCCATGCGACACCCCAACCGGTTTCAGGCCAAACTCGACAGCACTGACGGTGCCATCGTCAAAGACCTCAAGACGAGCCGCACCGTGGCCCAGTTCCCGCCGGAGTCCGACCACAAAGGCATGGACAGTCGATACGCCGAAGCTACCGCTGCGGAGTTCAACCGGCTGTACGGGGAAAGGTTGGCGGCGTTGGAGAGGATGGGGCGGTAGAGTTATTTCTCCATGGCGGATTTCTTTATTGGCCGCGGCGTTCCGCTGCTCGATTTCTTCTCGTTTGTTCTCTGGCAATCCGCCCATTAACCCCTATTTAACCTTATTGGTACTTTGCCCCTCCAAGACTCACTTACGGACTCACTTGGACGACTGACAAAGAAAAAGCCACTTACACATTCATGTAAGTGGCTGTCTTTTCAGGAGCCAGGAATCGGAGTTGAACCGACGACCTACTGATTACGAAGACCTGTGCTGAAAATATACGCTTTGAAATTATTAACTTTTTTCAACAAAATCTGCCGCCTGGGCACATAAAAACATACCCTGGTATACAGTTCGTATACCAGGGGAAAATTCATGAATTCTGGACGGTTACTTTTGGTTTTCTGATGTGTTATGCTTAAAGGTGTATCTAAATTTGTCGAGTTCCCAAGCGGATAGAGTGGCGACTTGCTGATTGTTGGTCATTTGGTCGTCTGAATCTGAGGCCGTTGAATTCCCATCCCTTATTCTTCGAAAAAGGATAGTGCGACCTGCTTGGTCGTCGAGTTGTCCAACGCGTTCAGACCACCCTGGAAATACTTGCTCCAGTTGGGGCCGCGTTGTCTGAGGTCTTCATGTGCCTCAAGCAGGGCGTCCGGGTCATCTTCCATGAGTATCTCGATGAGCTGCTGAGCTTGCAGCAGATCCTTGCGCCGCTTGGCTGTTTCAATGGCGTCACGGCGTTGCGACACGATCAGTTTGTGCAGGGCAAACCGTGCTGGGGATGGCACATGCGTCAAAGCACCACCTCCGACGAGTACGACGGTTTGCACGGGTTCTACGACGAGGAAATCCAAAAATCGCTGAGGGTGTCCATGCGCTTTGAGTGTGCGCGAGTGGATTGGACCTCGGCTAGGACCGGAAAAGGGCATGAGCACATCAAGGCGAAGCTTGTCCTTGTTGATGTAGGATACCGGAGGCATCTTGGGATCAATCCCCGGAACTTCGCTGAACGTGTCATCAAGCTGTTTGAGGATATCAAGCAATGGGACATCAAGCGAATTGTCCTTTACGGCGAGAGAAATCGCATCGGCCTGAGTCATGTCAACATCCATGGTGTAGAATGCGGCTTGACCGAATTTCGCCCCCAGCATCGCGCCATAGGCTTGGAAGGCAATGGTCCCGACGAGGATGGCTTTTTCAAGCACTCCCGCTTCGTGCAGGCCCAGGAGCAGGTTGGCCAGCTTGCCCGTCGGGGCCGCAACCCCTGACGACTTGAGAGTGCTGATGATCTCGCCTCGGCTTGTATAGCCCGCTTTGGCCGCTTCGAATCTTCCCACCTTGAGGGCAAGTTCAGTGTCGCCCACGGGGCCGAGGTATTCCCGCTGTTGATATTTCCCAGGTGTCGTCCTCCTGCTTTTTTGGAAATACCAGTGGTCTTGGCCGTCAACGGGAACGGTGACGATGCTGCCGCTCAAAGGCCAAAGTTCAGGATCACGCGGTTCGGCTCTGCATTGATCAACAAGCTCGGCAAACAGACTGTGAGTTATGATGGGAAGTCGTTTCATGAAGCGACTATAATTCAATTTGGAAATGAAGTATAGCGTGTGTGGCTATAATTCTTCCCGCTCGATCGGGCAGTCTCTGCATCCCGAAGATGGGCTGGAACTGAGCGTGTCCCTTCCTCCCGAGCCTGTACCCGCCTATTCTGCGGCACAAAGTTTTTGCGTCCATCCGGTTGATATAAATAGCTATGATAAGCATCAAGTGCCGCCATACAAAAGCTGAAACGGAGAAACTAATGTCAAAATACCGCAACCACCCCATTGTCAGGGAAATCATCAACGGACTGAGCAAACTGAACCTGCCCAAGATAACCTGGGCGAAGGACGTTCTCGTGGCATCGCTGGACGGGGAGTGCCAGGCCAATACTGACCCGGTCAATGTTTGTATCGCGTTGCATTTCAATTTCGACCTTGAGGATGAGGAGTACGGTGAGCACATGCAGATCGTCACGGTCGAGTCGTGCATCAATGGAGGCGGGACCGGGCTTGTGTCCGTGGTCATGGACTGCTTGTCCGAGGACATGACGGTGTGCGTATATGACTCTACCGAAGGCGAGGCCAAGAACTTCTGGCCGAAGATGGCGGCGAAGTATCCAAACATTGTACGCTATTGATCCTCTGACAGGAGCCTTGCCAGGACCATCGACTGATCTTCTGTTTCACGCTCCCAGGCAAAGCTCCCGGCGGCAGCGTCGGCCACCTGCGCAAGATAAAGCTGTTTCCGGGCGTCCAGAGCGACCTCTTTCGCAATTCCGTCCGCTTTCGGGTTGAGCGGGTGGGCTTTGTGGAAGTTCTCATCGAGGAGGTAGTGCAGGGCGTGACATACGGTGAAGGTCGCTTGGTCGTCGAAGTCATGGCAGGTGGCGGTGAGCGTCACCCTGCCGATAGCCAATTGCTCATACAGGTCGGGAGCGGAGCAGGCGTCTTTGAAGAACTCTTGGGCAGCGTTTTTCGCCTGCCGTAGGGCCTCTTCGTACGTCTTCGCAGGCAAGATCGATTCGATCACCCTCCGCGCGCCCTTGTGCACCACGTTGTGCGCAATGCCTCTTGCCGCTGACGCCAGGGCTTCCGGGAGGAAGCTCTCCATTTCCTTTTCGGTGATCTCGACGTTTTCGTACCCTTGTAACTTGAGCAGCTCATCGGCGAGGGTGTAGGCGACGTGCCATATCTCGGCTTCAACGGCAGCCAGGACGTGCTTAGACGTGGCCCCGAATGCCGCGCCGAAAGAGATTGGGCTGCCTCGTCTCCAGGCGCAGCGTAGGCCCGTCTCCCTGTTGCCCGTGCCGCTGTAAGCACCGAGCCTGGCCCAGGCTCCGTGATACGACCTGACAGCCTCGGCCGCTTTGTTCAGAGCGGGGACGAGGTTGTGCGACCCTGTCAGCAGGGCACAGTCCCGCGCATCTCGGCCCGAGATCGGCGAGTCAGTCATGTTTTCTAGCATGATGGGCTGGGCCGTTTGCCAGAGGCATTCCTGGAGTTCTTCGTACTCGACCTCGCCGTGGGCATGGAGGTGGGCCATGCGCATGAGTCCCCCGAGGTTGTCCTGGGCGATGTCGGAGTCTTCCCAAAGAGGCATGACGCGGTATGCCGCATCGATGGCGAGCAGCCTGAGCGTCTTCTCTATGAAATCCTCGTGCTTGTAGGATGCTGCATCCATGGCGTCCAGACAGGCGTGGAGTCCCAGGTTTTCGAGTATGAAAGGGAACGTGGGCTGGGCGTCCTCGGAGTCCGTCAGAAGGTCGAGTTTGGCCTTTGCGGTCGGCTGCATCCCGTCGTTGACGAGCTTGCCTTCCGCGATGGAAATAAATTTTTTCATGGTCGTGTCCTGGATTGGAAGGATGGAGCTCGGGGCAACAAAACAGCACCCAAGCTGTTGGTGGGCTTATATCTCAGCCAGTTTTTCGATGGCTTCTTTCTCGCCGTCGCCGATCAGGTGGTAGTACACGTTAAACAGCATTGCCGGGCCTGAGTGGCCCATGAGGGAGGCGACCGCCTTGATGTCTGCCTTTTGGGCGATCAGGCTGGAGGCGAAGTAGTGTCGGAGGTGGTAAGGCACCACCTGCTTGCCGATGCCGGAATTCTTCACTGCGGTCCTGAACGCCTTGATGTAGCTCTGGACGGGCTTGCCCTTATACTCAACGATGTATTCAGAAGTTGCCGTTTTCTGCCACTCCTTGATCTCCTCAAGGATGTCGTCGAGCAGGTGAACGTACCTGTCGCTTCTGGCCGTCTTAGAGCCGCGAATCCTGACGCGCTTGTTATGGAAGTCCACGTCGCTGTACTTGATCTTGAGAAGTTCGCTCTTGCCCGGTCGGCAGCCCGTGCTCATGATCAGCCTGATCGCCTTGTAGATGTGCAGCGGAGAGTGGTCGAGGATGGTCAGGATGTCGTCTTTGTCGATGGGCAAGTCGCGGTGCTTCTCGCGTTTCAGCACGCGCTTTCGCCAAGCCGCCATCGGGTTCTTTTCGATGTACTCGAACTCCACGCCGAAGTTGAACATGACGTTGAGGTACGTGATGTAGCGGTTGAACGAGCTGGGGGATAGGTCGGCGTACTCTAGGGCCAACACGTTGAAGTCCTCCCCCTTCAGCTTGTGGATCGGCGCGTGGTTCAGGGCAGGCAGGTACGAGTTGTTCAGCCTGTTCGCCACCTCCTTGAGGAACTTCTGCTCACGGCCACGGGCCTTCTCGTGGTCGAGGTATATCTGGCCGAGCTCGTCCAGGTAGATGTGCCCCGCCCTGATATCCTCCTTGCGAGCCTTCATCAGGTTGATCTCGGCGTTGCGCTCGTGGGCCGATTTCTTGGCCTCGGTCCCCTTGCCGAAGTACTCCTTCTTCGGGCTCTTGCGGTGGACGACGCGGTACTGGACGAACCAGCGTCCGTCCTTGGTGACTCCTACCGCCATCCCTACACCTCCACCGGGACGAACCCGGCCTTGCGGACGCGCAGGGGATTGAAGAAGTCGCCGGGGCAGGCCATGAAGCTATCCAGGTCCACCTTGCGGTACCTGTCCTTGTTCGGACCGCACTTCGGGATGTCGTAATCCTTGGCGAACTGCCTGAATTTAGCCGTGCTGTAGCCGCAGTATTCTGCTGCTTCGCGTTGGTTGAAGAAGTGCCGTTCGACACGAAGCGGTTTGCTCATCTCTAATCTCCTCCGGTTAAATCGTTGATGAAAAAATGTGAAGAGTCTCCCTCTCTCTCTTCATGGGACTAAAAAACGGGTGCATAAGTAAACTTGTCCTCTGAAATTAGATGGAATTCTTCAGGATGCTGACCACCTCCGTGTCGCTGATGCCGAGGTAGCGCATGGTGACGGCTGGCGAGGCGTGGTTGAAACGCTTGCACAGCACCTCGAAGCCGACGCCGAAATGGACGCGCTGAACGTAGCCGAACGTCTTTCGCAGGCTGTGAGCGCCGTAGTTGCCGTCGAGGCCAGCCTCGCGGCACCACGCCTTGACCATGCGGTTGACGGACTGGATGGTCAGAGGCCTGTTGTCTCCCTTCTGTGATCGGAACAGGTAGTTGTCGTCGCTGAACGAGCCTGACGCGAGGAACCGCGTCAGTGCCGCGTGGACTGAATCGTTGACGGCAAGGACGTTGGTCTTGCCCGTCTTGGACTCCTTGATGTCGATGGTGTCGTCGATGTTCTTACCGCGCAGGTCTCCGACCTTGAGCCGCAGGAGGTCTCCACAACGGATGCCGTTATTGGTCGCAATCACGAAGAGCAAAAGGTCACGCGGCTTGTCGTGGAGTATGCCTTTGATGGCCGAGATAACGTCGAGGGAGCGGATGGGCTCGACGGTGATGGAACTTCCCTTGGGGGGATGATTGTCGTTTCTAGGGCTCATTTCCGAATGTTAAGTATCTGCTTGGTTTTGCGTGTATTTTTAACATTCTCTGGGCGGACGATCTTGAGGAGTCGATAAGTCTTCAAAATCACAGTCGCTTTTCGGAGAATGTTAACTTTTATCAAAAACTTAACATTGTCGGTCGGTTATCGTGAATGTCGCGTCGAGAAGAAAAATGCGGAAATGTGGCTGAAAAGTCGAAGTCAGAAACATTGATTAGATAAATACTAATAAGGAGCGATGAATCGCGGGGAGCGAAGCAGCGTGAGTGGATTTCTTTCAAGAAATGCAACGATGAGCAACGCTCATCGGATGGGTGAGCCTTGCTCACCTTTTCCGGTGAGTGTGCTCATGCGCGAAGCGCACAATGGCTCATTCAATGAACTTGAATCTTGATTTGGAATATTGAGAATGTGCTGAATCGAATGGTCGATGAATGGGGATCAAGCTGTGGGCGCAAAGTGTCTTTCAATAGAATTGTTGGTCAAACGCAAAAATGGCGTTCGCAGGCCATAGCCCGCAAACGCCAAATTCGTCTTCTTCAAATGCCGTCCATCGTCCCTACTGAAATTTCGACACGCACTCCTTGAGCACCGCATCCTGCTGGATTCGCTCTTTCCAGTAGCCGGACTTCATTCCCATGTCCTTCCTGAGCTCGTCGGGGTTGATTGATTGCTTGAGCAGCAGCACGATCTCGTCCCAGGCCTTGCGAGAAACCTTGTCGAACTGGCCGTTCATGACCTTGGTGAAGTGCGACCTGCTGTAGCCGGACGCCTCTTGGAGGCGAGCCGGGCTTATTCGATCCGACTTGTAGAAGGCGAAGTAGAGGCGGGCCCAGGCCAGGAAGTCGAGGTCGTTGGCGAGGGACTTGAGCGCTTCGCTTCTTGTCCTCTTCTTCGCCTTGATCCGATTGAGTTTGTAAAGCTCCGCGAGCTCGGCGTACGCCGTTTTGTTGTCGATCCCCTTCACTTTGGCCCAGAGCATGATCGCGTTGCCGTGCCATGAGCAGGCGTGGCAGTGGACCTGGCCATTGTCGTATGGGGTGAAAGCCCTTTCGCCGCAGAACGGGCAGACGAGGTTGCCGCTTTTTGCGATGGGGTCGAGGCTGAGCTCGACGAAAAGGTCTTGGTAGTTGATGGTTTCGAACATCGTATCTCTCCGTATTACATATAAGAATAGAGAACGTGAGCAGGCAGGCGGACGATCCGCAAGCCCCTCACGTTTCTATTTATGTGGACGGAAAGAAATTTTAGTTCACGATGTCAGAGGCGAAGCCGTAGATGGCGCAGAGGTCCTCATCAGAAGCTGATTCGATGATTTTGTGGAGCTTGTCGGCGATGGCTTGGCGATCGATTTAGTACTCGTGGGAAACGCCGAGCAGTTTGAATTCGATTATCGAATACGGCTACCTGAAGGAAGGGGCGTCTTTCGGCGTTGGAAATGAAAAGGGCTCCCGGAATCCGGAAGCCCCATATTGTTGCTACCCTCTCCAGAAAGGCATTTCGATCATCTGAAACGATGCAGGCTCATTGCCGTTCCATGCGGGGAAGCGGGGCACCTGGAAAACGGCTAACAGCGTTTCTTTTTGGACTGCTCGTTCGACGATGCCTCCGTTCACTCCGGCGCTTCGATATGCCTGGTTCTTCTCCTTGTAGAAACGCTCCAGGTTCTTTCTCTCGCGCTCTTCCCGGAACGCCGCTTCTTCGCCTTGGATGAAGCCGTCCATAATGTCGCCTCCCACTTCGGCGGCTGCGGGTTTATCCAGCACGAAATCATCCCAAACAACCTTGGAATTGACCTTCTCCTCGAACATCTGCCGCGCCTCTTCGCGCGGGGGAAGGAACAGTGCGCGGTCGTTACCGATCCTGGTTCGGTCGAATTCGAGCAACTTGCGAATTTCCTTGGTTAAGGCTCCCGGATCAGCGATCCTGTTCGCCCTGGTGCGCACTTCGCAGGCCTTCAGGTTTTCTCGCCACTCCTTGAAATGGGTGTAGAGATCAGCCGTCTTGACCCTCTGGTTCCATTTGATGGAGGAGTGATCGTCGCCGATGTGAAGCAGACCTTCGTATGCCCAGCGCTGGAGCGGGGTGAAGCTGTTGACCATCTGCTTGAACAGACCTTCCGTTCTCGGCGGTGTCCTGAGCTTGTTCATGTCGATTTCCCACTCCAGCAGGTCATCGAGGAACGCTTCAATGCCGCCGTTGTTGATCTCATGCCGAAGGGCCTTGAAATAGGCGTGATCCTGGGCCTTATCCGGCGAGATTTCCAAGACCAGGAAGCGGCGTTCGTCGGGAGACGCCGAGACAACGTGCTCGTTGTTTGAGATGAACACGACGCGCATAAAGGTTTCTACCTCTCGGATGTCCACGCCCTTCGGCTCGACTCCCATCAGTTCTTCAGTGATCATCGATTTGACGACCTCATTGGCTTCGTGGTCGCCATGAAAGAACGCTTCCTCGTTCACGACCAGGAGCTTGCTGGCAAGGTGGGCGTTGAAATTGCCGGTCAGGTGGTTTCGGTGACACACCTTGCAATACAGGCTGCCGAGGATCGGCTTGAAAACGCACTCCAGAATTGTGGATTTTCCAGTGCCCTTGCCTCCAGTGACGATCAGGGCCACGCCGGGCTTTTCCCACGGTCTCTGGAAGAGGTGGGCAAACCAGCCCATGACAGATTCGAACAGTTCTTCGTCGCCGTTGCACCAGATTTCGCGGAGGTGGGACTTCAAGCGGGACCAGTCGCCTTTCTTCGGCCTCCTGGACAGGCCTGGGTACGAGTTGAAGAACTTCTTAGCCATTTCCTTGGACAAGGGGCGGGGGCTGAATACGGTCTTGAGTTTCTGGTTCTTGTGCTTCCACTTGCACCAGTATTTGGCGATCGGCATCGGCTTCCATGACTCGCCGTTCTGGGTCATGTGCTTGACCAGGATCGTGTCTGCCTCGTGCCTGTCGTACAAGTCGCGCTTCTTCATCGCGTTGATTTCTTTGGCTCCGCGATGGTCGTGGGTGCGCTCCATAATCATCATGGCCCCGTCGTGCATGGCCTGGCAGTACATCTCGTTCATGCACAGGAGGGCTTTCAGCCCCTCAGGCCTGACATTGTCATCGGTGATTTCCTCCGTATCATAGCTGGGGTTTAGGATTTTCTGGATCATTTCCTTTGATGTTTCATTCATGCAGGTTTCCGTCCTACAATCTCGTTAGTGCCGGGTGCTGTCCGCCGACCCATTGTCGGCGGCGCGTTTCAGCAGGGTTCGTTTATTTAGTTGAGTGAGGCATGCGGGAGAGTCGAATTTGGTATTTTTTTTAAAAAGTTGCCAGCACGTTGGAATGCCCCGCCCCGGAGCGCGCTCCGGGGCGCGCACCCGTCACCGAAAATCTTTCACAGGTTGGCTGGTCATTTTGAATTTTTGTTTTTGGATGATTTAGGTGGCACAAGTGGCGTTGGTGGATAGGTGTTTGATTTTAGTTGTAAAAATATAGAGCTGCAGGGGGGGGAGTGGCTTGGGGAGGCGGTGAGAATATGTGGTGATAGGGGTGTACGAAACCCAAAGGGCGAGATAAAGGCGTCTCCTTGGATCTCAAGCTAAAACAAGGAGATGAGCATGGACCACATGGAGAAAGCCGTGAAGATCGTGGAGGCGCAGGCTGGAGTCAGGCCGATGACTGCTGACGAGCTGTGCGAGACCATTGAGAGGTTAGCGGAAAGGCTGAAAAGGATCGCCGATGGCGAGAGTGAGCCGCCCAAGCAGGAGCCCCCTTGTGATCCCAAGCGGGCGATCAGGGACAAGTCGATCGTCTGCCTGGAGTGCGGACGGACATTCAAGACCCTCTCGAAGAAGCACCTGGAGTCGCACGGGCTGACGCCGGACGAGTACCGGGCCAAGTGGGGCTACAAGAAGCGTGCCCCGCTTTCCTGCCGAGATACGGCTAAGGCACGGTCAGAGCGCATGAAGGCGATGAAGATCTGGACGCGGACCGGGAAGAAGGACGACGCCAAGCCCAAGCCTTCCAAGGGCGCGGCCAAAGAATCTGCCAAGGATGCCTAGATTGGGAGGCCCGCCGTGATCACGGCGGGCCTTCTCGTTTCCTAGGGCCGGGCAGGGGCGTGTTCGCTCCTAGATCGGCATGATCTTATCAACTTTCGGAGAAGACGCGTCCAGGCGGCGCGGCAGGAGCATTATATGACGAGCAAGGCCAAAGGGCTGATCCCCATGATGCCCAGGCTGTACGAGACCGAGGACACGCCCCCCGCCGAGAAGCTGATCTGGGCGCACTTCTTCCTCGGGGACTCCCACTGGTACGCAGCCGAGTTCGACGGCAAGGACACGTTCTTCGGCTACGCGGTACTGAACGGCGACATGATGAACGCGGAGTGGGGATACTTCTCGCTGGCAGAGCTGACCGAACTGAGGGTGGGCCCGTTCGTGGTCTGCGTCGAGGACGGGTGGCGGGTGCGTGAGTTCAAGGAGGTCATGTCGGAACGGCACGGAGGGGGATGGAGTGGCTGAGGGATGGAGGAAGCACGAGTTTGAGATGCCCAGGTTATGCGAATCCGAGGGTGTCCCCGTCGAGGACAAGGAGGTATGGCTACACTTCTTTACCCTTGAGGGAGACTCCCACTGGATGGCGGTGGAGACTAACGGCAAGGGGCTTTACTTCGGCTGCGTCGTTTTGGACGGCGACTTCGAAAACGCCAAGTGGGGGTATTTCTCAATTGGGGAGATGGCTTTGACCGTGTCGGGGCTGTTGGTTCTGTGCAGGAAGACGGTGAAGCGGTTTGTGGACGTTATCGCGGAGGTGAGGGCAGGCTAAGGAGGAGTGCATGGTTGCGTAATGAGTAGGTCGTTGAAGAAAGGTGCGGTATGCCTTGCATTTGGTAACGATGCTTAATAATTAACCAGTATGGATATGCTTAAACCAGAAGCCAGAAGTCAATTAATGGCAAAGATTAAAAGCAAAAACACTAAGCCTGAACTTGTAGTTCGTTCATTGCTGCATCGGATGGGGTTTCGTTTTCGTTTACATCGTCGCGACCTTCCAGGTACGCCGGATATTGTCCTTCCAAAGTATAAAACCGTCATTATGGTAAATGGTTGCTTTTGGCATGGGCATGCGAATTGTCCAAAGGCCAAGAGGCCTAGTTCAAATACAGATTTTTGGTATAAAAAACTTGATGACAATATCGCCAGAGATCGGGAAAACGTTCTGAAGTTAGAGGAATTAGGGTGGCGAGTGATGGTAATATGGGAATGTCAGGTTAAAGATGTTTTTAAGTTGGAGGCTCGGTTGGCATCCATCGAGGGCCTATACGGTTAATGCCTGTTTACGAAATAACTAATTGAAATAAAATGTTTTATTGTTTTTGATGCGGGCTTTGGCATTGACGGACGGTAAACTTCAAGTTACCAATTCCCACTTACTGTTAGCATACGAAGACAGGGTGAAGGTTCTCCCCAGAAAAGTAATGCATTAACGATTTTTCGAGGATAAAAAATTGGTTACATCCCATAAAACTGCTATCGATCTGTTTTCATGTGGCGGTGGCATGAGTGCTGGATTTTCCGGACGACCGGAGTGGGAAATTGTAGCGGCAGTTGATTTGGAAGTCGCAAAGCCTTCTGGAAGGTCCTCGGGTGAGACTGGTTGTAATTCCATTTATGAAGCCAATCACGGGGTTCGTCCCCTTTCTGCAGATCTTTCTACGTTTCCCCCGGAAACTTTACGGGAGATGACAGGGTTGGCAAAGAAAGAGTTGACCTGCTTGATTTCTTGTGCCCCCTGTACAGATTTTTCGCGAGCGAATCCCACTAATCATTTGAGCGATCGTCAAAGAAATACCTTAGTTGGCCGTTCAGGAGATTTTGTGGAAGAGTTTTTACCGAAGACGTTCGTAATGGAAAATGCCCGAGAGTTGATTACGGGAAACCATCCACAGCATTGGTTGGGACTTAAGCAGCGTTTGACGTCTCTTGGATACGACGTACGCGAAGAGGTTCATTTCTTGAATCGTTTTGGACTGCCACAGGTCCGGGAGCGTGCTCTTATTATAGCATCTCGTATTGGTTCCGCAAGGGCCCTGGGAGATTTGTGGGAAGGTTGGGAAGTCTCTCCAGATGCTGTAACGGTTAGAACTGCCCTTACTCGGCTGAACAATATGGCTGTTGAACTGGAGAATGATTTCGAGGGTGCAAAGTATCCTAATACAGGCCGAAAGGTGTCAGACCGCCTTGCCGCAACACCTCATGATGGCGGCGGGTGGGTGGATGTCGCTAGGAATGATGCGACTAGACATTTATGCACACCTAAGTGCTTAAAGAAATGGGAGGACCAAGATTTAGGGTCACATCCCGATATTTATGGTCGTATGTGGTGGGACCGGCCTGCTCCTACAATCAAACGAGAGTGTGCACATGTTGGTAACGGGAGATACGCACATCCGGAGTTGAATCGGCTTTTGACTGTACGAGAAATGGCCACCTTGCAGGGCTTTCCTTTTGGATATCGTTTCCCAGGCCGTTCTGTTGCGAATAAGTATCGAGTGATTGGCGATGCTGTACCGCCGCTAATCGCATGGCAGGTCGCTGCTTGTGTCGAATGGATGTTAGATGGACGTAAACCTAGACGCGAGAAGTGGGTAATGCCAGGAACGACATTTCAACTAGCAGATTTAAAGCGTGTTTCGGTGGAGGTTGAAACTGAATCCCAAGTGGCTTAAAGGCCGCACCATGTCTTGACGTTATCTAAAAAGAAATTCCAATGTGTTGGATGGCGTTCACGACCTCCATCCCATCCCCAACAATGGTGCAGATTAAATGTGTGGCTAAACCTTGTTAAGTCGCGGCTGTTCATTTTTCTCTGTTGAATCCCTCCTTCTAGTATCTCACGATTCAGTACAGCCATCATTAAAAAACGGTCAGTACGCAGTTCCGTTTGCGTTTCACGGGATGCAAGCCCCATTCGCTCATGTAGATTGGAGAGGTCTGTAGCTGTTTTTATTTCACCGACAGCAAATTCATGCAAGGTCTGTGATCGAGCGGATTGGTTGTTTTTTACTTTATTAAATTTTTTCAGAGCTTCAGTGGCATCAGTGAAAGGCCGGTCAAGAGATTGAAAAATGTTGGCATCTTTACTTGTAGCAAACACAAGCGAACGGCCATTCTTAAGCAGCAGAGCCTTTGTGATGGATTTGGTAGTTCCAATACGAGTTCGCCAATCTGAGATTTCTTGTGGTGATCGTACATTTGGGGGAGGTATTTCTCCGACACTGTCAACAATTGCATTTGGATTTAAGTGCCTTATTGCATCTACAAAAGCAATAACGGCTCCTGCCGTTCCAATGGCACCGCTCACATTTTGTGTTTGCCCATGCGTTTTGATATTTTGCCGGTAGACATCGAAATTTTCGGGTTGAAAATCTCCAACCCGAACCCAATCCAACCATTCGTTTAATCGGGCTACCTCCTGGGATATGGCCTTTGTGTCCTGGGAAGGCTTAGCTGCAACAAGCTGTGGGAAAAGCGTTTTTTGTTGTTTCTTAGATAGCCCTGTGCATTTTAGAAAGTGTTTTTTTATAGCTGTGGCGTATTTGCTGGTAGTGCATGCAGTCTGAATATGAAGGTATCGCTCCGCAGCTTGTTCGGGATCATTTCCAACTTGCTTGGCGGAAAGACCGCAGGCTTTCAGAATAGATGATTCAGTCCAATTGAGAGGAATCTGGTTCCCCAAATCGCTATGAGTATTTTTTATAGATGTGCTCAGACTGTTTTTAATATTCCCTACTGTGATCCGGGCAAAAGCTTCGATGAATGCAAGAATTTCATCGGGGGATTGTGCAGCATGGTTTTCCGTTGGCATTATATTATTCACCGTTGAATATTCAATGTTTAGGACTGATGAGCATTTTTGACGTTAGCAGTGATAGATTTTTGAAGTATCTTTATCGTTGCATGAGGATATGCGTCAACTGTTCTTATTAAAAGGAGCGACGCATGACGGAGTATATTTAGGGCGGAGATTCTTATCAAGATGAGCATCTTGGTGTCGATATACACCCCAGCCACCCCAGGGCATCCCCTTGTCCCCATTTGTATACCAGGGCGTATACCAAGGCACGAAAAAAGCGCTTATGGTCTCTCATAAGCGCTTGATTTTGTTGGAGCCAGGAATCAGAATCGAACTGACGACCTACTGATTACGAATCAGTTGCTCTACCAACTGAGCTATCCTGGCGAAACGGGAATCGATTTTTAAACCAGGTTGTGGGGGGTGGTCAAGGCAAAAGAGATGGTTTGGTGCGGGGAGGATGGAAAACAATGAGGTGGCTTTTCCTGGGGAGCTTGGTATTGTGCTCTATTCTGTAGAGTTTGTTCATCAAACCAACGGATAGCCGTAGTGATTTTGACGGGGAGGCTTGTCGGGTGAGCAAGGATAGGTCCATCGGGGGAGCCGGACTGTTGGGCATGGTGGCCGTTTCCTGGATATCCATCCTCTTGATCGGGGGCGTGTGGTTGTATTCCATGTACGCCGATTTCAAGATGGAGGCCGCCCGGATTCGCGAAGAGCATTTTCAGGAACGGCGGAATCTGGTTCGCGATGAGGTCGAGGAGGTCGTGGAATTCGTGGCCGGTCTCCGGCGTTCTGCGGCTGATTCCCTGGCTCGCGACCTTAATTCCAGGATACGCGATGTCCAGACGCTGGCCGAGACGCTGGTCCGGAATGCGCCCAAGGGTGTCGACGCTGCGGAATTCCGCGACACCATGGTGCGTCTCATGGCCGCTCTCGATCGCGACGGGGTCAGCTCCTATGCCATCCGCGGCGATACCGTCTATCTCCTTTCCCCCTTTCCCAAATGGGTCGATCGCGAGGAAGCCCTGTCCAGGGTGAGCGCGGAGCTCAATGACATGGACAGCGGCCAACGAAGGCTGGTGCTCAAGGCGGCCGACGGCATGAATCCCTACACCCTCCTTGTCGAGGTCGGCACGTCCGAAACCCTGGGGCTGCGGGTGGTGGCCGGAGCCTGTCTTGAAATGGCCGAGGAGTCGGTCAAGGCGGAGGCTCTTCGGCGTCTGTCCTCCGTACATTACGCCAAGAACGGCGCCCTGTTCGCCGGCACCTTGGAGGGCGAATCGCTGCTCGGCCCGGCGCGCGGACGGAACATGTGGCATATCACCGATGCCGACGGCGTGAAGATCGTCCAAGAGCTCATCGCCGCCGCAAAGCAGGGAGGCGGTTTTGTGGCCTACGTCATGCCGCCCCTGGACGGCCAGCGCAACGAGGCCAAGGTCAGCTACGTCAAGATGGTTCCCGATTGGGGCTGGTACATCGGTACCGGGGCCTTTGTCGGCGATGTCGAGCGGGTTATCGAACTCAAGCGCAAGCTGCTCGAACAGCATATCCTGGACCGCGCCCTGCTTATCCTGTCCGGCATGATTCTCCTCAGTTTGCTGGCGTTGTATTTCTCCCGACGACTGTCCCGGAACATCGAGAATAATGTCGCCTCCTTCACCAAGGTGTGGGAACGGGCGACATCGGGCCGCGACGAGATAGACGTCGATTCCCTGGACTACAGCGAGTTCAAATCGCTGGCCGAGGCCGCGAACCGCATGGTCGGCGAGCGACAGGCCGTTCAGGAGGCCCTGTCCGAGAGCGTGGAGCGGTTCAGTTCGTTGGTGTCGAACATTCCGGGCATCATCTATCACAGCGACTTTAAGGACGGCTGGGTCAACCGATTCGTCAGCGACACGATCCTTGACGTGACGGGCTACCCCGCCGGCGATTTCGTTCAGGGCGGCGGCCGGACGTTTCAATCCATCATTCATCCGGAAGATAGGGAGTGGGTGGTCCGGTCCATGCGCGAGCGGCTGGGACAAGGACGCACCTATATGACGGATTACCGGATTATCCGCCGTGACGGCGAGGTTCGGTGGCTTTCCGAGCGCGGTCGGATTCTCCATGACGAACACGGGGAGCCTGTCCGCAGGGACGGCGTGATCTTCGATGTGACCGTTCGTAAGCACGCAGAGGAGGAATACTACAACTATCTGCATTTCCTCGAAACTCTGGAGCGAATAGACCGGGCCATGCATACAAGGACCGGCACCATGGACATGCTCGGCGCTACGGTGGAGGCCATACTCCATGCCTTCGGGGCGGACCGCGCCTGGCTGGTGCATCCGTGCGATCCCAATGCCGACTCCGCCCGCGTCAAGGTTGCGCGGGCCGCGGCGGGGTATGCTCTCGATGGGCTGGAAGGCAGGGAAATCCCGTCGAGCGAAAAGATGAAGGATGATTTCCGGGCCCTTCTCAACGGCCGCAAGGCTTTGGCTTTTTATTCCGCCGAAGGGAAGGACATGGAGGACGATTTGCTGAAGGAGTGCGGCGTTCGTTCCCAGCTCATGTTCGCCATCCGTCCGAGGGTGGGCAAGCCGTGGGTTCTCGGGTTGCATTGCTGCCGCGACGCGCGGGTCTGGACCGACGATGAGATCAGGCTGTTCACGGAAGTGGGGCGGCGTCTGTCCGATGGGCTGAACGCGACCTTGATTTTCGACAAGCTGACCGAGAGCGAGGGGCGGTTCAGGACTTTTTCCGAGCAGACCATGCTTGGCCTGTGCGTTCTGCGGGACGACCGGGTCATTTTTGCCAACAAGGCCGCTGCGGACATCCTGGAGACCTCGGTGGGCGAGCTTATGGGCCTGCCTCCGGCCGGGTTCAGCCGGTTCCTGCATCCCGACGACAGCAAGTACGTAATGGCCCAGGCCCGTCTCAAACAGGCCGGGGCGGCCGGGGCGGTGGCGTCCTACTCCTGGCGGGCCGTGACGTTCACCGGACGGGTCAAGTGGGTGGAAATCCACTCCCGGACCACCACGGTCGACGGGAAACCCGCCGACCTTGTTTCCCTGGTGGACATCACTTCGCTCAAACGTGCCGAGGAGGACCTGGAGGCGATCATCGCGGAGCGTACCTCGGCCCTGGCCTCCAAGGCGGAGGAGTTGAAGCGGGCCAATGCGGAACTGACCCGCCTCGACGACCTCAAGTCGTCATTCCTGACCACCGTGTCCCACGCCATGCGTACGCCGCTGACCTCTGTGCTCGGCTTCGCCACCCTGGTCCGCAGGGACTTGGCCCGGACCGGGAAGCTCGCGGACAACGAGAGCGGGCTGGAACGGGCGTTCCACAATCTGGATGTCATGGAGAAGGAGGGCAGGCGTCTCAATCTGCTGGTCAATCAGTTCATGGAATTGGCCGATATGGAGGCGCGAGGCGATCTGCGCACCGAAAAGAGCTATCCCGTGGCCGACGCCGTGTCGCGGGCAGTGGCGGACGCGCGCGCCGAATGCGGAAACCGGACCAATCTGTCGGTTGGCCTGGAGATGGAGGAGAACCTGCCCGAGCTCAACGTGCTGCCGGAGAACCTTGAACGCGTGCTCGGCCATCTGTTGAGCAACGCCTGCAACTTTACCCGCGACGGGAGCATCGTCGTGCGCGTTTCCAGCCCGGACGGCAGCGGACTGGAAGTGACCGTGGCCGACACGGGCAAGGGGATTCCGGAAGAGGAGCTTGAAGCTATCTTCAAGCCGTTTCACCAGGTGGAGACCGGCGATACCTTGGTGGACGAGAGCAAGGGGGCGGGACTCGGCCTGTCTCTGTGCCGCATGGTCGTGGAAAAACTGGGCGGCCGCGTTTGGGCCAGTTCCGGCAGGGGCGGCGGGGCTGTTTTCCATGTTTCCCTGCCCGGCGGAGGAAGCTAGCCCGTCAGCCGAGGTTCAGAATCAGGTTGGCCCACGGGTCTACGCGCGCCTCAACGCCGGGCGGGATCACGGTGGTTGAGGTGTATTCCGTGACGATGGCCGGGCCTGAGAATCTGTTGCCTGGTCTGAGCTTCGTCCGGTCGAGGACGGCGGCGTCCAGCTCCGCGCCGTGAAAGACCGCCCTCTGTTCGCCGATACGCGCTGCGGGCGATATCCCCTCTCCGCTCATCGCGCCGGGTTTCGGCAGCTCGCGTTCCGAACGCCCCAGGCTGCGGAGCCGGACATTGACCACCTCCACGGGCTTGTCCGGGTTGCGGTAGCCGTACCGCTGCTCGTGCATGGCCTGAAATGCCTCGATCATGTCCAGGCCGAAGGGAACGACGATCTCGAAGGATTGGCCCTTGTATCGCATATCCAGAAAACGTTCGTGAACGACTCGTTCCGGGGCCACGCCTTCTGCGGCGAGTTCGTTCAGCCCGTCCCGCTCCAATTCGGCGAAGGCCGCTTCCGTTTCATCCCCGGCAAAGTCACCGGCCGGGCGCATGACCGTGCGCGAGTAGTCCTTGACCACGTCGGCCATGAGCATTCCCGTGGCCGAGAGGATGCCGGGATCGACCGGGATCAAAACCCTGGTCATGCCGAGCAGTCCGGCCAGCTCGGCGCAATGCATACCGCCGCCGCCTCCGAAGGAGAAGAGGGTGAATTCCCGGGGATCGAATCCCTTTTCCACGGAGATGACCCGGATGGCCCGCTCCATGTTGGCGTTGGCCACGGCCAGGACGCCTTCGGCCAGTTCGGCGGGCGGCAGGTTCAGCTCCCGGGCCAGCTTCTCGATGCCGAGCCGCGCTCCTTCGGCGTCAAGCGGCATGGCTCCGCCAAGGAACCGTTCTGGAACGATGCGCCCCAAATAGAGGTTGGCGTCGGTCACTGTGACGCGGGTCCCGCCCAGGCCGTAGCAGATGGGGCCGGGGGCCGCACCCGCGCTCTCGGGCCCCACGGCCAGTGACCCCCCTGGATCGCGCGAGGCGATGGAGCCGCCGCCCGCGCCCACGGTGTGGATATCGATCATGGGCACCTTCACCGGATAGCCGGAAATGGAGGAGGCCGTGGTCAGTGGGAGTTCGCCGTCCATGAGACTGACGTCGGTGCTGGTGCCGCCCATGTCGAAGGTTATCAACCTGTCGAATCCGGCGGCGCGGCCAAGGGAGAGCGCGCCCACCGCGCCGCCTGCCGGGCCGGACAGGATGGTCCGCACCGATTCGCGCATGGCCGTGTCCGCGGAGATGGAGCCGCCGTTGGACTGCATGATCCGCAGCCCCGGCCCATGTCCGCCGTCCCGCTTGAGGCCGTTCTTCAGGGCGGTCAGGTAGCGGGTCATGATGGGGGACACGTAGGCGTTGACGACGGTGGTCGAGGTCCGCTCGAACTCTCGGAACTCGGCCAGTATCTCATGGGAAAGAGAAACAGGCAGGCCGAGTCCCCGGAGGGTCTCGCCCATGCGTTTTTCGTGGGTTGGATCGAGAAAGGAGAACAGGAGGCAGACGGCCACGGATTCGGCCCCCGAGGCCTTGATTTCTTCCACGGCCCGAGCGGCCGCTTCTTCATCCCATGGGTCCAGGATTTCTCCCTCCGCAGTCACCCTGCCCGGTACGCCGAAACGCATGTGCGCGGGCACGATGTGCGGCTGCCGCCGGTAGTGGAGATCATAGAGGGCGGCCCGGTTCTGGCGGCCTATTTCAATGACGTCGGTGAAACCCTCATTGGTCACCAGGGCCGTGGGAACGCCTTTGCGTTCGAGGATGGCGTTGGTGGCCACGGTGGAGCCATGCACCACGGCCATGGGCGTCCGGCCGAGGGCCGCGCCGGGAATCTGTTCCGCTAGGATGCGCCGCAGGCCGGAAAGAACCGCCTCCGCCGGGTTGTGCGGCGTGGAAAGTGTCTTGTACGTGCCTGTTTCCCGGCCGTTGAAGAAGGTGAAGTCGGTGAATGTGCCGCCGGTGTCGACGCCGATGGTGAGCATGAAGCCTCCTGCTTTGCGTTCAGCGGCGACGATACAGGAATCGGGCGCGGTCCGCCAGAACCGGGGATTCCCGACTCCCGAGACGAATGAGGACATGGGGTGCGCTTTGTGCTACGTGGGGGAAACACGGGGCCGGCCATGCAGTGCGAAATCATCTATATCCATCACAACGCGTTTGTCATGCGGACGGACCGGCGCACCTTCCTGTTCGATTACCCCGAGGACGAGCATTTGCCCGAGGGCGCGGGGGATCTGGTCCGCCGGATCGTGTCCGGCGCTGATCTGGCCGTATTCATCTCCCATGGCCACGGAGACCATTGCAACGGGAACCTCGGCTCGGTGACGGGCGCTGCCGCGCGGGTGCGCTACGTCATTTCGGACGACGTGGGCGAGCTCAGGCCCGAGGCTCTCCCGGGGAACGGCGAAACGCTCCTGATCGAGCCCGACGAGGCCCGCGTTTTCGATGGCATGGCCGTGGAGACTCTGATGTCCAACGATCTGGGGGTGGCCTTCCTGGTGGAAGACGGGGGCTTTCGTTTCTACTACGGCGGCGACCTGGCCGAATGGATTTGGCCCGGCGCGTCGTCTCGCGAGGCGGCCTTTACTGAACGTTTTTTCAGGGAGGCCATGGAGCGGGCGCGGGATTTCAGGCCGCACGTGGCCTTTGCCGATGTCGATCCCAGGCTCGACAATCTGGCCGGGGGCCTGAAGGCGCGCCGAATCATCAATGCGTCCGTGTTCGTGCCCATGCACGCCTTCGGCGACGTCTCGGCGTTTTCCGTTTTGGCGGGCGATGCGGAATCGGGCGGCTCCCGATTGTTTTCCTACTCCGGAATGGGGGATTCGATGCAGTTCTATTTTTAGTTTACAACTATTTAGAGCGCTTGCTAGAAGTGCAAAAGTAACTGTTCGGTCAACTCTTGCGGGGGACGTCATGCCTCAACGAACCATGTTTCTTGTCGTGGTCCTGTGCCTGTTCTGCCATCTGGCCGTACCCGGCCTCGCATCCGGCAATTCGTCGTCGGCCATGCTTCTCGCCGGTTCCGGCGGTTCCGTCGGGGAAAAATCCCACGAGGCGGGTATTCCTCCCGACGCCACCGCGGATCAGCTCAACGCCATTCTGGCTTCCATGAGCGACGAGCAGGTGCGCCGTCTGCTCATCGAGGAATTGCGCAGGAACGCGACGCCGCCCGCGCCGGAGCCGGGTCCCGGCGGCGTGGCCGGAGCCATCGTCGAGGCCCGGCAGTTCGTCCAGAAGGTCCGGGAGCGCTTCGCATATCTCTTTTCCGGCGCGGCCCAGGCCCCCAGGCTGCTGCCTGAAACATTTCGCAAATCCCTGCTGGGCGGGGATGCGCGCCGGCCTGGAGAGCTGGGCATCGGCCTGCTCGCGGTCACGGTGCTTTGGTTTCTCGCTCGCTGGTTCGTGTTCCGCCGCATGGCCGGGCTGCGCGTCCGCATCGAGGATGTGGAAGGGGGCGTTTCCCTGCCGATCAAGTTCGGGCGGCTGTTGTTGCGGGGAGCCTTCGGCCTGCTGGCCGTGTCGTGTGTCGCGCTGATTACCTTGATTCCCTACCTCATGATCTTCAACGAGCCGGACAAGGGGCGTCCGGTCATCTTCGTCTGGCTCGCGGCCATGCTTGTGGTGGAGGTCATCCGGTTGGCCGCACGGTTCGTTCTTGCCCCGGGCATGGGGGCTATCCGGCTTTTGCCCTTGGGCGACGAGGTGGCCCAGTATCTTTACAAGTGGACCATGCGCGCCGCCTGGGTGGTGGCCGTCGGCATCCTGTGCAGTTCCCTGGTGAACATGGCCCGGGGCAGCGAGCTCGTATACCTGCTCATCGTGGCGGGGACCGGATTCGTGGTGGCCGCCATGGTCAGCCTGCTCGCCCTGTGGAACAAGCGGCGGGTGGCAGAGGCCATCCGCAGGGCCGTGCCGCCCCAATCCCTGCGTCATCAACTGGCCGGGGCGTGGCATGTGGGCGTCATCGTCTACGCCATGGGTTTCTGGTTTTTCTGGGTGCTGGCCCTGCTCGTATTCGGCGAAGGCGCGATGCTTACCGGCATTTACACCCTGCTCCTGGTGCCCTCCTACCTGCTGGTGGACTGGGCCTGCCAACGGCTGGTCGGTTTCGCGGTGGGGCTGGCGGACGCCCCCGAGGATGATGCGGACGGAGATTCGCCTGTGGATGGCGTGGTTCGTATCGGAAAATTCCAGCAATTCCTCTCTCTTGGTTTCCGCATTTTGGTGCTGGCCGGAGCCGCTTTCCTGCTGCTCAAAATATGGGGCGTCAACCTGGCATTCGGAACGGCCACGGTGGGGGCGGGCATAGACATCCTGCTTACGTTGGTTCTGGCCTATATTTTCTGGGTCTTCATTTCCGGGTATATCGAGAAGCGGCTCAAGGCCAAGGAAAAGCGCGAAGATGGCCACGGCGAGGGCGAAGGAGGCGGGGGCCCCGGCGGCGACCGTTTTTCCACCCTGCTGCAACTGGTCAAGAAGTTCATCTTCGTGGGCATTTCCGTGATTACCGTGCTGATAATCATCTCGTCCCTCGGCGTGGACATCGGGCCGCTCATCGCGGGCGCGTCGGTCTTCGGCATTGCCATCGGCTTCGGCGCTCAAACCCTGGTCAAGGATATCATTTCAGGCATCTTTTTCCTCATGGACGACGCCTTCCGGGTGGGAGACTACATCATTGTGGGCAACGCCATGGGCACGGTGGAGGAAATATCGGTCCGCTCCTTCAAGTTGCGGCATCATCTCGGGCCGCTGTACACCATCCCGTTCGGCTCCATCAAAGAAGTCCAGAACATGACCCGCGATTGGGCGGTGATGAAGCTGCAATACCTGGTCCCGTTCGACACGGACCTGGGCGAGATCAAGAAGATCATCAAGAAGATCAACAAGGAAGTCAGGGCGGTGCCGGAACTCAATGAGTTCATGCTTTCGGATATCAAGAGCCAGGGCGTCAAGGCCATGGAAGAATACGGTATGCGTATGCGGGTCAAGTTCATGACCAAGCCGGGCGGGCAGTTCACGCTGCGCAAGCTGGTCCTTGCCAAGATGCGCAAGTACTTCGCGGAAGCGGGCATCGAGTTCGCCAAGCCCAGGGTTTCCGTGCATATCCCCGAGCGGGAGAGGTTGACTCCGGAGGAAGAGGCGCATGTGGCGGCCGCCGCTTCCCAGATCCTGGCCGACGAAAAGGCCGCCAAGAAGAAAAAGAAATAAATGGGCGTGCCGGGGCGTCCGCTTCGGCACGGTCAGGGAAGAGTCATGTCGTTCGACCTGTCGTTTGAGACGCGCAACGGATATGTCGTGGGTACGGTCGTCGGAAGGATCGCCACGCCGAATGAGTTGTTGCGCAAGATACGCGCCGTGGTGCACAAGGGGCTGGATTCAAACGTCGTTCGTTTTCTCATGAACGAGCGCGATCTTGATTTCCGTTTGGAGCTGCACGACATCATTCAGGTGGCCGACCACCTTGAAAGACATAACGTCCAGATACTGGGCGGCCGGTCGGCATGTCTGTGCAATCCCGACCAATTGGAGCGCTACCGGGCCTGTGAGACGGTCTACCGGAACCGTTCCCTGAGCTATCGGGTGTTCGGGAGCGAAGAGGCCGCCGTGACCTGGCTCATGCGTTGATCGCGGCTTTTCTTGCGGCCTCTTTCGAGTTAGGGTGGCCCATCGCCATTGACCACACCATCAGGAGCCCAGCCTTTGACCCCCAAGGACAACCTTCAAGCTTTCTTTTACCCCGATGCCGTGGCCGTCATCGGGGCGTCCGCCACACCCGGCAAGGTGGGGCATACCGTCGTGACCAACATGCTTTCGGCCGGTTACACCGGCAAGCTTCTGCCCGTGAATCCCAAGGGCGGGGAGATCGAGGGCCTGCCCGTCGTCACCGATATCAACGACCTGCCGCGCGGCCTCGATCTGGCGGTTATTTCAGTGCCGCCCGCGGCCGTGGTGGAGTCCGTCCGCCAACTCGGCGCCATCGGGACCAAGTCGGCCATCGTCATCACCGCCGGTTTCAAGGAGGCGGGCAAGGAAGGCCATGACCTGGAGCAGGCGCTCAAGGCGGCGTGCGAAGAGTATGGCATCAGCCTGCTCGGGCCGAACTGCCTGGGAATGATAAACGGCGCGGCCGGGGTCAACGCCTCTTTTTCCGGCGGTCAGCCGGGCCTGGGCTCCATCGCGTTCTTTTCCCAATCCGGAGCCCTGTGTGTGGCCATCCTGGACTGGGCGCTGGGCGCGAACATCGGCTTTTCCAAGTTCATCTCGCTGGGCAACAAGGCGGTCCTGGACGAGGCGGACATGCTCGAATACCTCAACCGGGACGAGGCCACCAAGGTCATCCTCGGCTACATCGAGAACGTCGAGCACGGCGAGGAGTTTCTCAAACAGGCCAGGCGCGCCAGCCTGAACAAGCCGGTAATCATGATTAAGGCGGGCACCACGGCGGCGGGAGCCAAGGCGGCTTCTTCCCACACCGGGGCCATTGCCGGATCGGACCAGAGCTACACGACGGCCTTTCATCAGTCCGGAGTCATCCGCGTCGGGGATGTCGCCAGCCTGTTCAACCTGGCCCAGGCGTTTTCCAGCCAGCCTTTGCCCAAGGGGCCGAACCTCGCCGTGGTCACCAATGCGGGCGGCCCGGGCATCCTTGCCGCCGACGCGGCGGACCGTTCCCGGCTGTCCATGGCCGAGCTGTCGCCCCGGACCATTGAAAAGCTCCAGGAATTTCTTCCCAGCTACGCCGCTTTCTACAACCCGGTGGATATCGTGGCCGACGCCGACGCCAGGCGGTACCGCCAGACATTGGACGTGATCGGCGAGGACCCCATGGTCCATTCCATCCTGGTTCTGCTCACGCCCACCGCCTCGGTGGAGATCGAAAAGGCCGCCGAAGCGGTCATCCGCACGGCCCGCAAGTGGTCCAAGCCGGTTTTCGCCTGCTTCATGGGCAAGAGCCGGATGGCCGAGGCGAGGCGGATGCTCATGGAGGCGGGCGTTCCGTGCTACGCCTTCCCGGAACCGGCTGTTAGCTCCATCGAGACCATGTATCAGTATTATTTGTGGAAAAATCGACCGGAGCCGGAGTATGCCGAGGTCGAGCGGGACATGGAGGCCGTGCGCCGGGTCATCGACGACCATTTGCGCCGCAGGCAGGCCGAGGTGGTCGAGTTCGAAGCCCGGCATGTCCTCGAAGCCTACAACCTGCCCACTCCGAAGACCCGGCTGGCCCGCACCTCGGAGGAGGCCGTGGCCGCGGCCGACGAGATCGGCTATCCCGTGGTCCTCAAGATCGCCTCGCCGAATATCTCGCACAAGACCGACGTGGGCGGGGTCAAGATCAACCTCTACAACGCGGTCGAGGTCGAGGAATCCTTCAAGGAAATCACGGCCCGCGCCCAGCGTATGCGCCGCGACGCCTACATCGCGGGCTGCCTGGTCCAGGAGATGGCGCCCCCCGGCGTGCGCGAGGTCATCATCGGTTTCAAGCGGGACGAGCAGTTCGGCCCCATGCTCATGTTCGGATTGGGCGGGGTGTACGTTGAGATAATGAAGGACATATCCTTCAAGCTCGCGCCCCTGTCCAGGCAGGACGCCTTCGAGATCGTGCGGGAGATCAAGTCCTATATGCTGCTCAAGGGACTCAAGGGCGAAAAGCCCGTGAACTTAACCGAGCTTGAGCGGATCATCATGGTCATGTCCCGGCTGGCGCTGGATTTGCCCGAGGTGCTCGAGGCCGAGTTCAACCCGGTCCTGGTCAACCACGAACGGGCCATGGTGGCCGACGTGCGCATGACCCTGAGCGTCTAGATTCCGGACGCCGTCAACGCTTTCTGAGCTCGGTGACGCTTTCGCCCCCGATGCCCCAGTTGTCCGTATCCACCTCGTCGATGATGACGAAGGTGGTCTTCGGGTTTTTGCCGAGCACGTCGGCCAGAAGGTCGGTCACCCCCTGAATGAGCCGTTTTTTCTGCTCGGCCGTGGCGCCTTCCTTGGTGATGCGGATGTTGACGAACGGCATGGTTACCTCGCTTGTCCGGGGCGGTATCAAAGGGGAAGGGCGACGGTCACGATGGTGCCGCCTTCTTCGGAAGAATGCATGTTGATGCGGCCGCCCATTACCTCGACCATGAGCCGGGCTGAGTAGGTGCCGAGTCCCGTGCCGGTCCGTTTCCCGGCGGTGGCGTATTTGTCGAAGAAGTTGGCGCGCATGGCCTCGGGTACCTGTGCGGGGTTGTGCACCGCCACGGTGAATTCCTCCCGGGCCCGAATACGCAGCTCGACGGTATCATCCGATGTCGACGCCTCGACGGCGTTCTTCACCAGATTGGCCAGCACCGAGTAGAACAGGTTTTCCTCGGTGGACAGGGTCAGAACGTCCTCGGGAGCCAGCGGCGCGTCCCCGTACAAGGTCCGCACGGTCACGCCTTTGCTCCGGGCCAGATCCGACAGGTCGTTCGTCACCCGTCGGCACACGGACAGAATGTCCACTTCCGCAGGGGCGTAGTCGTAGTTGCCCGCTTCCATCTTGTAGAGGTCCAGGGACCTGTTTATCAGGTCCATGCCGGTGTTGGCGGCATGGCGCATGTCGTTGAGCATCTCCTGCTGTTCCTGGTCCACGTTGGTGAAATTCTCCAGGTAGGTGATGCCGTTGAGCATTCCCAGGAGCGGGGACTTGATGTCGTGCCGCGTGATCTGGTCCACATCCTCGCGCAGTTTCTCGGCCTGGCGTCGGTTGTGCTCCTTGGCCGCTTCCTGGCGGATCAGGACGAGGACCGCCGCCAGCAGGCAGAAGCTTATGGCGAAGGTGCCCGCCGTGGCGTAGGCGTTGAACCGGTCCAACTGCTGTTTCGGCTCGGTTACGTCGAAGACGAGTTCGAAGGCTCCGAGGAAGGCCCCGCCGCGCATGAGGGGAACGAAGGCCGAAACCGTGTCGATGGTCACGGTCTGGCCGTGAATGGGCTTGCTGTGCAGGACGCCGAGATGGGCGTATCGCCTGCCCTTGGACACCAGGTCGGTGAAGAGCGGCCCTGATTCGACGTTGTCGATTTCCTGCGTGTCGGTGGAGTAGAGTATCGTTCCGCCGGGCGAGAATACCCTGACCTTGAGCAGGCCGAAGTCCGTCTCCAGCCGGTAGACGTCGGCCAGGAACCGGGGCGTGTCCAGGACCGTCCGGTTGAGGCGGGTATGCTTTATGGAGGGAGGGATGGTCAGCACGGCCAGCCGTCGCGCTGCATCCTCGAAGGTCCCGACCAGTATTTTGGTGTATGCCGGATAGATGACGAGTGAATTGAGCAGGGGGAGAGCCACTGCTCCGAATACGGCCAGGAGCAGGATGCCGAGCAGGGGATAACTGTGCCTGCCCCGGCTCTGCCGGGTGAAAATAAGCCAGCGCAGCCCTCCGGGAGGGATGCGGGTAGTGTTGTCCTTGCGTCCGCGTGCGGGCATGTGCTCAAGCTCTCCTGGCCGGTTGCGGCCTCTTTCTCTCGGACATAGCAGACGGGCCGGATTCGGCAAAGAGGATTAGAACGAGAGAATTTCGCGGCCGGAGCCTGCCGACAGCATCATTCCGGCGATCTCCTTCAGGATTTTCGCGCCGGTCATGGCCGTGACCCCGTTGAGGTCCCTGTCCGGATTCAACTCCACTATGTCAGCCCCGATGACGGGCGCGTCCAGGGCGTGGAGCATGTCCAGCAGGTCCCGGGTGGGGAGCCCGCCCGGTTCATGATGCGAGACCCCCGGCGCAAAGGCCGGGTCCAGGGCGTCCAGGTCCACGCTGACGTAGACCGGGGTGTCGAAGGCGAGCTTGGGCCAGGACGGACGGTCGCGCATCTCCAGCCATTCCATGCCGAACTTTTCCTTCTGCTCCCGCTGATGGCCGTTGGCCGTGCGGATACCCACCGAGACGAGCCGGGTGCACAGCCCTTCCTCCATGATCCGCGCGAACGGACAGGCGTGGGAATACGGGTTGCCTTCGAATTCGTGGTAGCAGTCCGGGTGGGCGTCGAAATGCAGGACGGCGAAATCGCCCGTTGTCCGGCGGAGTCCTTTGACCAGGGGATAGGTCACGGAGTGGTCCCCGCCGAGAAATATGGGCGTCGCGCCGTTTTCCGCCGCTTCGGCAGCGGCCTTCTCAATGATCGCGAAGGCCGCGTCGGCATCGTCGCCCAATCCGAGCGCGCCCCTGTGGTCCAGGAGACCGTCCAGGCAATGGCCGGTCTCGGACCACAGGTTGGCCGAATCGCAATGCAACGCCTCCACCAGGGAGAACGGTCCCTTTGCCGGGCCGCGCAGGTATGAGGAGTTGCGGTCCAGGGGGATGCCGATGACGGGGATGCGCTTCATGGCGGCTCGGAGCTAGAGGATGTAGCGCGACAGGTCGCGATCCTCGACCACATGGTCGAGCTGCGCCACCACGTAATCGCGGTCGATGACGACCTTGCTGCCGGATTTGTCCGGGGCCTCGTAGGAGAGGATGGCCAGGATCTTTTCCATGATGGTGTAGAGCCTGCGCGCTCCGATGTTTTCGGTCTCCTCGTTGATCTTCTCGGCCATGGCCGAAATCTCCTCAAGCGCTTCCTTGGTGTAGTCCACCTCCACGCCTTCGGTCTTGAGCAGGGCCTTGTACTGCACGGTCAGCGCGTTTTTCGGCTCGGTCAGAATCTGGTAGAACTCCTCCTTGTGCAGGGAGGAGAGCTCCTCGCGCAGGGGGAAGCGGCCCTGAAGCTCGGGGATCAGGTCCGACGGCTTGGCAAAGTGGAACGCTCCGGCCGCGATGAAGAGGATGTGGTCGGTCTTGACCATGCCGTACTTGGTGTTGACCACACTGCCTTCCACGATGGGCAGCAGGTCGCGCTGCACGCCTTCGCGGGACACGTCGGCCGAGCCTCCCCCGCCCTGGTCGTGGCGCGAAGCGATCTTGTCCATCTCGTCGATGAACAGGATGCCCTGCTGCTCCACGCGTTCGCGGGCCAGCTCGTTGACGGTGTCGGGGTCGATGAGCTTGTCGGCCTCCTCGTCGATGAGCAGTTGGTAGGCGTCCTTGATCTTCATTTTGCGGGCCTTGCGCTTGCCGGGGAACATGTTGGAAAAGGCGTTTTGCAGGTTTGAGCCCATTTCCTCCATGCCGGGAATGGCCATGATTTCCACGCTGGCCCCGCTCTGGACCGTGACCTCCATCTCGACTTCGCGTTCGTCGAGTTGGCCCGAGCGGAACATCTGGCGGAATTTTTCGCGGGTGTTGTCTTCCTTGGGCGGTTCGATCTTCTCAACCTCGCCGTTCTGGCCGCCCGCGAAGAATCCCATGGGACCGACGGACTGCGGCTTCTTGCCCGGCAGGAGCAGGTCGAGGAGGCGCTCCTCGGCGTTCTTTTCGGCCTTGATGCGGACCTTTGCGGTCTCCTCCTTGCGGACCATGTTCACTCCGATCTCCATGAGATCGCGGATCATGGACTCCACGTCGCGGCCCACGTAGCCCACCTCGGTGAACTTGGTGGCTTCGACCTTGAAGAACGGGCAGTTGGTCAGCCGGGCCAGTCTGCGGGCGATTTCGGTCTTGCCGACACCCGTGGGGCCCATCAGGATGATGTTCTTGGGAGCGATTTCGTCACGCAGCTCCGGGTCGAGCTGCTGCCTGCGCCAGCGGTTGCGCATGGCGATGGCCACCATCCGCTTGGCCGCTTCCTGGCCGATGATGTATTTGTCCAGTTCCGATACGATTTCACGGGGTGTCAGATTGCTCATGTGGATGCCTCCGGCGGCTCAAGAACCTTTTGGAAAAGGTTCTTGAGAATCTCCAAAACTTTTTATCGCACGCCTGTCGGCGTGGGAGTGTTCTCGATTATATGGCCTGTCCTTTCGAGGACGTGCCTCCACGCCGCCATGTCGTCATTCCGTGTGTCCGTCCCTTCCAGGCGGCGTGGCCCAAAACGCTTTGAAGGGAGAGCGCGAGAGGGAAACTTTCTCGAAAGTTTTCCTCTCGCATCGTTATCTAAAACTACTTCGCCTGCGTCTCGATGGTGATGTGGTTGTTGGTGTAGACGCAGATGTCGGCCGCGATCTCCATGGCCTTGCGGGCGATGGCCTCGGCCGGGAGGTCGGTGTTCTGTTGCAGGGCGCGCGCCGCAGCCAGGGCGTAGGAGCCGCCGGAGCCGATGGCCGCCACGCCGTCGTCGGGTTCGATGACGTCGCCGGTGCCGGAAATTATCAGGATGTGTTCACCGTCGGCGGCAAGCAGCATGGCTTCGAGCTTGCGCAGGTATTTGTCCGTGCGCCAGTCCTTGGCCAGCTCCACGGCGGCGCGGAGCAGGTTGCCGGAGTACGTTTCGAGTTTGGTCTCGAAACGCTCGGACAGGGTGAAGGCGTCGGCGGTGGCCCCGGCGAAGCCGATGGTGACCTTGTCCTTGTAGATGCGCCGCACCTTGCGGGCGGTATGCTTCATGGCCACGCTCTGGCCCAAGGTCACCTGGCCGTCTCCGGCCACGGCGGTGCCGTTGTCGTCCTTGACCGCAACGATGGTGGTTCCTCTGAGTTCCATGGATTCTCCTTACAGGATGGCTTCGGCGACGCGCGACCAGGTTCGGAAGGCCGTTTCGCCGTGCAGGACCATGACCGCCTCGTTCACCAGCTCCGTTTCAAGTCCCTCCTTGAGGGCCGTGAGCGCGATGCGCGCCGCGTCCTCGACCGGGTAGCCGTAGACGCCGCAGGAGATGGCCGGGAAGGCCAAGGTTCGGATGTCGTGTTGATTGGCGAGCCGCAGGCAGTTCCGGTAGGCGTTGCGGAGAAGGCCGGGCTCGTTGTGGCCGCCGCCGCGCCAGATGGGGCCGACGGTGTGGATGATGTGGGGCGCGGGCAGGTCGAAACCGGGGGTGATGACCGCTTCGCCGGGCGGCAGGGAACCGATTTCCCGGATGATCGCCCGGCAGGCCGTCTGGAGCCGGTTGATCCCGGCAGCGCGATGGATGGCTCCGTCAACGCCGCCGCCCCCGGCCAGTTCGGAATTGGCCGCGTTGACGATGGCGTCCACGGTGAGCCGGGTGATGTCGCCTTCGCGGACGGAGAGCCGTCCGGGGCCTGCGCTCCATGTGTTCTGCATGACGGTACGAAAGGTAAGGCCTCTGTGTGAAATGGCAAGAGGGCTCAGGGCGGAAAACCTTTCTGCGGCCTTTGGATCGTGTTATGCCGAAGGCTATGAGCAAGACCGAAACCATACTGCTGGTGGACGATCAGCCCGAGAACATCACCATAATGATCGAGGCGCTGCATTCGCAGTACACTCTGCTTGCGGCCACGGACGGGGTCTTCGCCCTGGAACGGGCCGCTGGCGAGCCGAGGCCCGACCTGATTCTGCTGGATGTGATGATGCCCGGCATGAGCGGCCACGAGGTTTGCAGCCGCCTCAAGGAAAACCCGGCGACGCAGGACATCCCGGTTATCTTCGTGACCTCCCTGGACGCCCCGGACGACGAGGCCAGGGGGCTGCGCCTGGGCGCTTCGGATTACATCACCAAACCCATCAGCCCGCCGGTGGTTCAGGCCAGGGTCCGGACGCACCTCGATCTCAAGCTCGCCAGGGAGCAGTTGCAGCGACAGAACTCGGCCCTGGAGGAACTTGTCAGGGAAAGGACCGTCGAGGTTGTCGAGGCCCAGCGGGAGCGGGTGGAAAGCCTCAAGCATTTCGCCGCCGCCATGGCGCATCAGATCCGCAATCCGGTCATGTCCATCGGCGGCATGGCGGGCCTGTTGCGGCGCAAGGCGCCCGAGGGCAGTCCTCTGGCCGATTACGCGGAGGCCGTGCGCGAGGACAGCTTTCGGCTGGAGAGTCTTGTGGGCGAGGTCAGCGAGTACGTCGCCTTGTCGGCCGGCGCGTTTCGCGAAGTGCGGGTGGACGGCCTCGTGGAGGCGGCCCTGGAGCGTGCGCGGGAAGCCGTCGGGGGGACGGAGCGGCTGCGTGTGGAGAGGACATTGCAGCCCTCTTTGGTCCGCGTGGACGAGAGGATCGTGGTCATGGCCCTGGCGGAGATCGCGATCAACTCCCTCGAGTTCGGCGGGGACGGGGAAGTGCATTTGACCATCCGCGGCGAAGCGGACGCGGAGAGGGATTGGGCCAGCCCCGATCGGGGCCGCTACACCATTCGCGTCAGCGACGACGGGCCGGGAATCGACGGCGCGATACTGCCCTACGTGACCGATCCCTTTTTTACCACCAAGGCGCGGGGCGTGGGAATGGGACTCACCAAAGTAAAGCGGATCGTCTGCGATGAGCACGGCGGGAGTCTGCTCGTGCAGTCCCCGTCGGCGTCTCCGCGAAAAGACGGCGGGCCGGGAACGTCGGTCCTGCTCGATCTGCCCCTGGCCTGAATGCGTCCTAGCCCTTGGCGGGCGGCTGCAATTCCGCGCTCAAAGCGGCCTCGGCCTGTCCTTCGTGCTTCACTTGGGCGATGGCCTCGGCATAGGCCAGAAACACGTCGTCGCGGTTGATGAGGCCGAGGATGTCCGACGTGTCGGTCTTGGACACCACCGGAATCTGGCCGTAGTCCGTGTTCACGAAGCGGAGCAGGGCCTGGTAGAGGTCGTAGTCCGGACGGACGTAGACCGGCCGCGACATGAGATCGCGGACCACCACCAGGTCGTGCAGATCCTCCTCGAACATCCAGTTGCGCACGTTGTGGATGGAGACCATGCCCACATAGCTGCCGTCCTCGCCGCGAACCGGGAAGTAGAACTGGTCCGAGTTGGCGATGATGTCGGTCAGGGCCTTGAGGGTGGTGCCTTCCTCCAGGACGATGACGTCACCCGGGGAGTAGAAGTCCGAAACCTGCATCTGTTCCAGGATGTTGATGGTCGCGTCTTCGGCGTGGGCCGGAGAATCGAATTTGTTTTCGGCCTGGTGCTCGTAAAGCGAGTAATTGCGTCCGAGCACGATGCACAGGGCCGAGGCGAGCATGAGCGGGGCAAGCAGGCCGTAGCCCTGGGTCAGCTCGGTGACCATGATGAGCGGGCCGATGGGGGCGTTGGCGACACCGGCGAAGAAGGCGGCCATGCCCACCAGGATGTACGCGCCGGGCTGCGTGACGATGTTCGGGAAAAAGTGGTGGCCGATCTTGCCGACCAAACCGCCGGACATGCCGCCCACGAACAGGGCGGGCGCGAACATGCCGCCGGACATGCCCGAGCCGATGGTCACGGAGGTGGCCAGGGTCTTGCCGATGATGATGTAGCACATGCCGAGGGCGGGAATCTGGCCGAGGATGGCCAGTTCGAGCCAGCCGTAACCGCCGGACAGGATGCCGCCTGTAACCAGGCCGTTGGTGGCGGTATAGGGGTAGAGGATGCCCAACAGTCCCATGGCCAGTCCGCCGAGCCCCATGGACCAGACCAGGCCGATCTTCTCCTTGAGGGGGAAGAAGACATGGTATTTGATGGTGTAGAAGGTCTTGACGTAGAGCCAGCCGACGCCCGCGCAGACAAAGGCGAGCAAGGCGTAGAAGATCAGTTCGCGCGGGTCGTGGAAGGTGAAGCGCGGGATGGCGAAAATGGGATCGGTGCCGTAGAAGAACGTGAAAATGGAGTAGGATACCACCGAACTCATGACCGAAGGCAGGATGGCCTCGGATTCGAAGTCCTCGCGGTAGATGACCTCAACGGCGGTCAAGGCGCCGCCCAGCGGGGCGCGGAAGATGGCGCCCAGGCCGCCCGCCGCTCCCGAGAGCAGGAGCATCCGGCGTTCCTTCGCGGACATGTCCAGGAGTTTCGCCAGCCATGAGCCGACGCCCGCTCCCATCTGCGTGATGGGGCCTTCACGTCCGGCCGAGCCGCCCGAGGCGATGGTCAGGACCGAACACAGTCCCTTGATGATGGCCACGCGGGCCTTGATGATGCCGCCCTGGTTGTGGAAGGCGTTGATGGTCGCGTCCGTGCCGTCCGTGCCGCCGTTGATGGTCTCGGGGATGAAGGTCTTGACCAACCAGCCGGTGAGCAGGGCCGTGCCCGTGGTGAATGCCGGGATGACCCAGGGCCGGTATTGCCCGGCCGGGCCTTCGAAAATTCCCTCGCCCGCCGGTTCCGGAGAGACGATGCCCGCCAAGTTGTGCTGGATGAAGAATTTGCCCGCCTCCACAAGCCAGAAGAAGCCCACGGCCACAAGGCCTGACAGGGCTCCGACGACCACGCCGATGACCAGCCAGCGGAAGGAGGTCACCGTGCGGTAGGATTTGACGAATTCTTTCCAGTAATTGATGAGGCGGAGGAAGGGCATGAGACTTACCGGACCTCCGGGCCGCGGCCGAAAACCGGGTGGGTCAGTTTGATGGCCGCTTCGGGCTGGGCCAGAATCTGGCGGCCGAGCTCCGTATCCTTGGCGATGCGGTCCTTGAGTTCTTCCAGGCTGCCGAATTTCTTCTCGTCGCGGATGCGCTGCACGAAATGGACCCGGATATCGGTTCCGTAGATGTCGCCGGAAAAGTCGAGCAGATGCGCTTCCACGGATATGGCGTCGTTGCCGAAAGTCGGGTTCCTGCCGATGTTGGCCACGCCTTCGTACACCGCGCCGTTCACTTCGGCCCAGATGGCGTAAACGCCGAGCTTGGGGAAGAGCTCGTCCACCAGCTTGAGGTTGGCCGTGGGGAAGCCGAGGAGTTTGCCGCCCCGGTTCATGCCGTGCACCACTTCACCCTTGACCTGGTAGAATCGGCCGAGCAGGGGACGCACGGCCCAGACGTGGCCCGCCTGGACCAGGTCGCGGATGCGGGTGGAGGAGACTATGGCGTTGTCGATGGTCACGGGGTCGAGTCTGTCCACGGTGAATCCGTATTTGTCGCCGAGGCCGCAAAGGGTCTCGAAGTTTCCGGCCCGGCCCTTGCCCAGATGGTAGTCGTAGCCGATAATCATGTCCCGTACGTTCAGCCCGTCCACCAGGTAGGTCTTGACGAACTCCTCGGGGGACAGGCGAGCCATGTCCATGGTGAATTCGAGCAGCAGGCAGACCTGCGGCCCGTACTGGGAAATGAGCTCCAGCTTCTGCTCGGTCAGAGTGATGAAGGGCGGCGTGCGGTCATTGCGAAGCACCCGCAGCGGATGCGGGTCGAAAGTAACTACGACACTGGTAAGATCACGGGCCTTGGCGCGCTCGCAGGTCAACGCGATGAGCTTTTGGTGGCCTTTGTGGACTCCGTCGAAATTGCCGATGGTCACGCATGACCCGGCGATGACGTCCCGGATATCCTGAATGGTCCTTGCGACGATCATGTTATGGGCGTTCCTGTGTAAAAAAAGTGCAACCTACGCCAAAACCCCACGGGGCACAAGGGCCGCTTATTTGCCCAGCTCGGTGCGGACCTTGATGGCGTCGTCCAGCTCCTTGACGCGGTCCTTCTGTTCCTGGGTCTGCGCCAGCGAATCGGCTCGATTCATGAATTCCTTGGCCCGCTTGAGGTTCATGGAATAGACGGCGGCGTAGGCCAGATGCAGGTTCCCGCCGAAGGCGTCCCCGGACTCGCCGAGGATCATGCCCAGGTGGTGATGGACTTCCCAGTCTTCGGGCACCAGTTCGTTGACCTTGCGCATGTTCTTCTCGGCCTGGCCGAATTGCTTGGCTTCGGCCTGGAGGCGGGCCAGGTAGAACAGGGCCATGGCGTCGTCCTTGTCCAGGATGGCCGCCTTTTGCAGCAGGCCGACGGCGCGGTCGGGGTGTCCGGTCTTGAAGAAGAAGATGCCTGCTTCACGGACCACCAGGGGGTCGTCCTTGGCCAGGGAAAGGGCCGTCGTGAAGGCCTTTTCGGCCTCGTCGATCTTCTTGAGCCGCTCCAGCGTGATGCCCCGGCCAACGTAGTCCATGGGCGTGTAGTCGCTTTCCTTCTTGTCGTCCCAGTACGCGAGGGCCGTGTTTGCCGGGGACATGCGCGACCGGATCAGGACCTGGACACGCTTCAGCCGGGTATTGTCGTCCCTGCGGTCGAGGAATTCCTTGGGCATTCGCGCGATGCGGTCGTGCAGGTAGGTGATGCGCTCCTCAGTCCCGGGGTGGGTGGACAGGTAGCTCGGCATGGCCGCGCTGTTGTCGTACCACTTGTTCTTGAGCATGATCTGGAAGGTCTGGGGCATTCCCTCGGGGTTGTATCCCGCCTTGACCAGGGAGTTCAGGCCCACGTGGTCCGCCTCGCGCTCATCCTCTTGGGAATAATGAAGCATGGCCGCCGTGGCCGCTCCCTGGGAGCCGAGCACGATCGCCTGGCCCGCCTGGACGGCGTCCCCTCCGGCGGCAACGCCCAGCAACAGTCCGGCCAACATGCCGGCCGTTGAGAGCAGGGCGATTTTCTTCTGCTTTTCAATGCGGTTGACCACGTGCCGCTGGGAAACGTGCGCCAACTCGTGGGCTATGACGCCCGCCAGTTGGGACTCGGTGTCGACGGACTGGATCAATCCCGTGAAGATGTAGATGTATCCGCCGGGAATGGCGAAGGCGTTGATGAGCGGGTTGGCGATGACCGCGCTTTTGACGTGGAACGGCATGGGCCGTGTGCCTGTGACCACCCTTGCCACCACCTCGCTCACGTAGCCGGTGATGTACGTGTCGCCCACCATGTTTTGCTGGGCCCGGATGATCTTGTCGAAGTCGCGGCCCATCTTGTTCTCGTCGCGCAGGGTCAACTTGTTGCCCAGCAGGTCGGCGCGGGCGGTCGCGGCCGGGGTCAACACCAGCAGCAGGGCGGCCAGCATGGCCGGAAATAAGCCGAAGGGAATACGCATGTCGCCATAGTAACCATTTGTCGGCTTAAGGCAACCATTGGCCGATGCGGCGCAATCCGCGCCCTTTGCACGCCATCCCCTCTCGGAAACTGGCTTTTCCTCTTCATCCCCCGGGCGCGATGAGAGCCCCGAAAAAACACCCCTATATACGTAATTCCCCCTTTAGCCGGAGAACGCGGCGGAGCGGATAAGCCCGCGCCGAAGGCGCATACACGGGATGCAAGGGTGCGAACCCTTGCCCGCCGGAGGCGAAATCACCCGACAATTGCCGCAAAGCGGCTTTCAACACCTGATTCCCCTCTGAAAGAATCAAAGGGTGAGTCCCCACACGAAAAAAGGCTCCACCGAAAAACGGCGGAGCCTTGAAACTGTTTGTCTTGAGCGGAACGGCCGGGAAAACAACCGGGCGGTCCTCTGCCGGGGCTTTCCTACTTGGACATGGAGTCGAGGAATTCCCTGTTGTTCTTGGTGCCCTTCATCTTGCCGCGCAGGAATTCCATGGAGTCGATGGAGTTCATGGGGGAGAGGAGCTTGCGCAGGATCCAGACGCGGTTGAGGACGTCCTCTTCGAGGAGCAGTTCCTCCTTGCGGGTGCCGGAGCGGTTGATGTCGATGGCGGGATAGACGCGTTTGTCGGAGAGATGGCGGTCGAGATAGAGTTCCATGTTGCCGGTGCCCTTGAACTCTTCGAAGATGACTTCGTCCATGCGGGAACCGGTGTCGATGAGCGCGGTGGAGATGATGGTCAGGGAGCCGCCCTCCTCGATATTGCGGGCCGCGCCGAAGAACCTTTTGGGACGCTGGAGGGCGTTGGCGTCGATACCGCCGGACAGCACTCGCCCGGAGGACGGGGTCACGGCGTTGTATGCCCGGCCGAGCCGGGTGATGGAATCGAGCAGGATGACCACGTCGCGTTTGCGCTCCACCAGGCGCTTGGCCTTTTCAATGACCATTTCGGCCACCTGTACGTGCCGTGTCGGCGGCTCGTCGAAGGTGGAGGAGACCACCTCGGCCTTTACCGTGCGCTGCATGTCGGTGACTTCCTCGGGCCGCTCGTCGATGAGCAGGACGATGAGGTCCACCTCGGGGTGGTTGGCGTTGATGGAGTTGGCGATGGTCTGGAGCATGATGGTCTTGCCGGTCCGGGGCGGGGCGACGATGACGCCGCGCTGGCCCTTGCCGATGGGAGCGAGAAGATCGATGATCCGGGCGGAGTAGTTGGTGGAGCCGTTTTCGAGCTTGAGTTGCTCTTCGGGATAAAGCGGAGTGAGGTTGTCGAACAGAACCAGGTTTTTGGAGTGCTGCGGGTCTTCGAAGCCGATTTCGGACACGCGGAGCAGTGCGAAATATCGTTCCCCTTCCTTGGGCGGCCGGATTTGGCCCGAAACCACGTCGCCCTTTCTCAGTCCGAAACGGCGAATCTGCGAGGGGGAGACGTAGATGTCGTCCGGACCGGCCATGTAGCTGTACATGGGGGAGCGCAGGAAGCCGAAGCCGTCGGGCAGGATTTCCAGAACGCCTTCGCCGAATATTTGTCCGTTCTGGGAGGCGCACTGCTGCAGGAGCGCGAAGATGAGCTCCTGCTTGCGCATGGTGCTCGGGTTTTCCACCTCGAAGGACATGGCAAGATCGGTCAGATCCTGCATGGATTTTTGCTTGAGTTCGGTGAGGTTCAGGCTGCCGCCGTTGCCGTTTGCTTCGGGGGCTGGCTTGGCGGTTTTTTTGCGGGTGGTTTTTTTGGCGGCGCCTTTGCCTTTGCTTTCAGTATCAGTCTTTTTAGTGACCATGTCGGAAATTCTTGTTGAGGTTTTCTGAATTAAATCAATTGGAACGAAGGTAAACGATATTGTGGCGCGGCGTACGCGCCGCGTTGGACGTCGATCTCGGAATGTCGCGTGCGAACCTGTCCGGCCGGATGGTTCGGGTGTGAGGAAACGGGAGCATACCTCTCGTTAGAAGTTGCGCTAACAGCCTCGGGAACGACTCAAAAACCAAATGGGAGTGGGATGAACTGAACGCCGCGATGCGGCACAAAGAGCCAGTTACCTTAAACAAAGGACCTTGACAAGCCCTGCTAGTCGTTTTTCTCCTGCGCGGCGATGACGTCGGCGAACATTTCGTTGATATCGTCCTTGATCGTCTCCTGGTCGCGGCCCAGAGAGTAGGCCAGCTCCATCGAAACGAGGCCCATGGCCTGTTCCAGCAGGCGACGTTCGCCAAAGGAGAGTTCCTTGTCTTTTCCTATAAGAAAGAGTTCTTTGAGAACGTAGGCCACGTCGGCGAGATCGCCGCTCTTGAGCTTCTCGGAATATTCGCGGTAACGCCGGTTCCAGTTCTGGCCGGTGTAGCCGGTGAATCCGGTGCGGTCCTTGAGGGATTCGAAGATCTCCTGCCCCACGTTGGCGGGGCACACGCCGCGCAAACCCACATTCTCGGCGTTGGCGACCGGCACCATGAGAGTCACATTGTTGCTCAAGATCCGGACTATGTAAAAATCGGCTTTGATGCCGCCGATCTCCTGGGATTCGACGCGTTCGACACGTCCCACGCCCTGGGAGGGATACACAACCAATTCATTGACCTTGAACACTTGGACCTCAGTTCTTGAAAAGACTACAGAAAAATATACGACAGAAGGACATCATACCGAAAACAGCGGGAAGAGTCCACGATTACTCCGATTCATCTTCCGGGACCGAAAAGGAGTTGAAGTGCTGCTGGGCAAAGCCCATGCCGCGACGGAAAAAAATATCCAGGCCCTTGGCCGCGTGGCCGATGATTTCCGGCAGTGCGGCGCGGGACTTCTCGTCAAAAGGCTCCAGCACCCAGTCGGTGATGGGCTTGTACCGGTCGTCGGGGCGGCCGATGCCGAGCCTGAGGCGATTGTAATCCGGGGAGCCGAGCCGTTCCTGGATGGACTTGAGCCCGTTGTGGCCGTTGTCGCTTCCGCCTCTTTTGAACTTCATCCGCCCCACTGGCAGATCAAGCTCGTCATGCACCACCACCAGATCGGCGGGGTCGATGGCGTGGCGACCGCATATTCTGGCCACGGCCTTGCCCGACAGGTTCATGTAGGTAAGGGGTTTGACCAGGAGGCGATAAGCTCCGGCGAATTTGCACCGCCATAGGTCGTAGTCGCCGGATTCCTCGATCTTTTCCAGCCGCATGGACTGGCGTTCTTCGGCCAGGTGGAGGATATGGTCCACCAGCATGAACCCGATGTTGTGCCGGGTGTCCTGGTATTCGGGACCGGGATTGCCCAGTCCCACTATGGCGCCTTTGAAATCCATGAGTAGGGTCCGTTGTCCGTGCGGCGATCTCGCGCTGCGGAACGCAGTATATCAGTCTATTCGACCGGAAGCAAAAAAAATCCCGGAGCACGATCGCGCGCGCTCCGGGAGGTAGTGTCTTGGTCGGAGCCGGGCGATTAAGCCTCGGTTCCTTCGGCGGCTTCGGCGCCTTCTGCGCCCTCTTCGCTCTCTTCTTCCTCATGCATGGGGAGGACGGCGAGAACGGCGAAGTTCTCTTCGAAGATCGGGGTGACGCCTTCGGGGAAGGCTACGTCTTCAATGTGGACGTGATCCATGATCTCCATCTCGGTGATGTCGATGACGATGGACTCGGGGATGTCCATGGGCTTGCAGACCACTTCGATGTGTTCGCGGTACTGCACCAGCATTGCGCCGAGCTTGACGCCCTTGGATTCGCCGGTGATTTCGAAGGGAACGGCAACCTTGATTTCCTTGCTCAGGTCAACGCCGAAGAAGTCGACATGCTCGGGAACGCCCTTCACGGGTTCGTTGCGGAGCCGCCACATCATGGCGGGCATGGATTCGATCTTGCCGTTGCGTTCCAGGGCCAGTTCGAAGACCTGGGAGTTGCCCACGGCCGCGTAGGCCTTCTGCAGGGGAACCATCAGGACCTTGACCGGGATGTTGGCGCCCTTGGCGTCGTAGTAGATGCCCGGAACCATGCCGGAGGCACGGAGGCGGCGGTTGGGGCCCTTGCCCAGCTCAGTCCGTTCCTGGACGTTGAGTTTCAGCAGTTCTGCCATAAGAGTTTCTCCTTTTTACGCCCTGGCCGTCCACTATGGACGGACGCTCGCGCTTTAAATGGTTGCGGCCGGAGGGCCTTGGAATACCTTATACGAACAGTACGGACACGGACGATTCCGTGTGCACGTTGTTGATGGCTTTAGCCAGCAGGGAGGCCACGGAGCGGGTCTTGATCTTGCTGCACTGGTCCTGCTTGCCGCCGAGCGGGATGGTGTCGGTGACGACCACCTCGGAGAAGGCGGATTCCTCCAGGCGCTGGCAGGCGGGGCCGGACAGCACGGGGTGGGTTGCGCAGGCCAGGACGTCCTTGGCTCCGTTTTCCATGATGACGTTGGCCGCGGCGCACATGGTGCCCGCAGTGTCGATCATGTCGTCGATGACCACGGCCACCTTGTCCTTGACGTCGCCGATGATGTGCATGGCCTTGGCCTGGTTGGGAGCGTCGCGGCGCTTGTCCACGATGGCCAGGGTCGCGCCGAGGCGCTTGGCGTACGAACGGGCGCGCTCAACGCCGCCCGCGTCGGGGGAGATGATGACGAAGTCGTCGTCCCTGTCGCGCAGTTGCTCGATGAGCACGGGCGCGGCGAAAAGGTTGTCCACGGGGCAGTTGAAGAATCCCTGGATCTGCCCGGCGTGCAGGTCGATGGTCACCAGCCGCTGCATACCGGCGGTGGACAGCAGGTCGGCCACCAGCTTGGCGGAAATGGGAGCGCGGGGCACGACCTTGCGGTCCTGGCGCGCGTAGCCGAAGTAGGGGACAACGGCGGTCACGCGGGACGCGCTGGCGCGCTTGAGCGCGTCGAGCATCAGGCACAGCTCCATGAGGTGGAAATTTACCGGGGAGCAGGTGGGCTGGACGACAAAGACATCGTCGCCACGGACGTTCTCTCCGATCTCAATGCGGATTTCGCCGTCGGAGAAACGCTCGCGCAGAACCGGCGACGCCTTGGTGCCGAGATGCTCGCAAATGGCTTCGGCCAGTTTCGGACTTGCGGACCCGCTGATGATCTTCAGTTCGCCATGCATGACTATCCTCTATGCAATCGAGTTTAAATACTGGCTGGGGCGGGAGGATTCGAACCCCCGAATGTCAGGACCAAAACCTGATGTCTTACCGCTTGACGACGCCCCAACGAAAATTGTTCCCATGCGACCGACAGCCGCGTTGCGATACGGGAATGGGCCTGCGCGCCATTTCGCGCGCCTGGTTCGGATGCCTGGCCTTGCCCGGACACATTCCGCCCCTGCTCCTCTTCGGAAGCGCCGTCTCGTCCGCCCGCATCGCGGGGATCGGTCGTCGGCTTCGGACGTGTCCATCGGCGGCCATTCGCATTCGTTTCGACCATTTCGACGCTCGGCCCCGGTGGGGCTGTCGCTTTCGGATAGTGTGCCCCTCAGCGGATCGCATGGGGCGGCGACGTCGTTTTGGTCCCGGCCTTGTCCGGCTTTCTGCCCTAGAGACAGTCCGCCCGGAAAAAATCAATTCCCATTTTTTCGAGAGCCCGTGCTGCGGACGCGGCGGAATCCCTGTCGCGATAAATGCCGAACAGGGACGCTCCAGACCCGCTCATGGCGGCGTGCTCGGCCCCGTGGAGGAGGAGCGTTTCTTTTATATCCCTGAGGGATGGATGCTCCTCGAAGACGACCGACTCGAAGTCGTTCGCCATTTCCCGGGGCGAAACGGGAGATGGATTCTTAGTATCACGTCTTGCGGATGTCAAGGATTCATGGGGATTGACCGCGGCGTATTTTTCATCCCATGCCCGGAAGGCCCAGGCCGTGTTCACGTGGATGTCCGGGCAGGCTAGGATGATCGTCGCTCCGGACAGGTCCAGATCGGCGGGAGTGAGCTTTTCGCCGATGCCTTCCGCCCAGGCCGGGCCGTCCAAAAGGAAGAAGGGCACGTCCGCGCCGAGCCGCGCGGCCAGTTCGATCATGGCCTCCATATCCAGCCCCTTTTCCCCCGCCTCGGCGTTGAGCCATCGGAGCAGGGCCGCAGCGTCGGAACTGCCGCCGCCGAGCCCGCCGCCCATGGGGATGCGTTTGGTCAGGGTGACGAAGATGCCGGGCTGGAATCCCGTGGCTTCGGCAAACAGTTTCCACGCCTTGTAAAGGAGGTTGGAGGTGGTTTCCAGCTCCGGGCGTTCGGGACAGCGAATGTAGAAGTCCCCGTCGGGGCCGGGAACGACCTCGATGGTGTCGCTCAGCGCGGGCACGGGATAGAAGAGGGTGCGCAACTCATGGTATCCGTCGTCCCTGAGGCCGAGGATTTCGAGGTGCAGGTTGATCTTTGCCGGGGCGGAGAGGGTGGCTGCTTGCATGTGGGGATGTGTGAAAAAGGAAAGGGGGACTCCCTGCGGAGCCCCCCGTTGATGGATTACTTGTCCAGGGGCAGGGCCACGAAGCTGCTTCGTCCCTGTCGCTTGACCAGGAGCATGATCGCGCCGCGCTGTTCCGCGCTCTTGATGACGGTCTCAAGGTCGGCCACGGAGTTCACGTCCTGCTGGTTGGCCTGGAGGACGACGTCACCCTGACGGATTCCTTCCTGTCCTGCGGCGGACTCGGGATCGACATTGACCACGAGCAGGCCCTGGGCCTTGTCCAGTCCGAGGGCCTGGGCCTCCTGGTCGTTGATCGGCTTCAGGGCCAAGCCCAGCACTGTGGCGGCTTCGCCCTGTTCCTGGCGGTCCGGGGACATGGCGGCCATGGCCTTTTCGTTGCGTTGGCCGAGTACGACCGTCCTGGTCACCTTTTCGCCGTTGCGCCACAGGACGAGACGGGCCTTGTCGCCGGGAGCGAGCCCCGCGATCTTCTTGAGGAGCGCGTTGTTGTCCTCGATCTTCTGGCCGTTGACCTCAAGGATCACATCGCCTTGTCTGACGCCGCCCTTGTCGGCCGGAGCGCCCTTGCCCACGTTGGCGATCAGCGCGCCCATGGGTTCGGGCAGGCCGAGCGCCTTGGCCTGGGTCTCGCTGACCTGCTGGATGGTCACGCCGAGCCAGCCGCGCTGCGGGGACTTGCCCTCCTTGAGAAGGTCGATGACCTTGGCGGCCTGAGTGGACGGGATGGCGAAGCCGATGTTCTCGGCGGCCGCGTTGATGGCGGTGTTGATGCCGATGACCTCTCCGTCCATGTTCAGGAGCGGGCCGCCGGAGTTGCCGGGATTGATGGATGCGTCGGTTTGCAGGAAGTTGTCAAAGGGCCCTGCGCCGATGATCCGGTGCTTGGCCGAGATGATGCCGGCGGTGACGGTGTTGTCCAGGCCGAAGGGGTTGCCGATGGCCAGCACCCATTCGCCCACCCGGATGTCGTCGGAATCGCCGAATTTCAGGGTTTGCAGGGGATGGTCGGCCTTGATGCGGATGACGGCCAGGTCGGTTTCCTGGTCGGCTCCGACGACATCGGCCGGATATTCCTTCTTGTCGTCCTGGAAGCGCACGGTCACCTTGTCCGCGCCGTTGATGACGTGGTTGTTGGTGACGATGAGGCCGTCAGGAGAGATGACGAAGCCGGACCCCTGACCGAGCATCTTGCGCGGCTGCTGTCCCTGCTGCGGGCCGAAGAACTGGTCGAAGCGCCTGAAGAACTCGTAGAACGGGTGTCCTTCGGGAAGCTGCTGCCGGAACTGCTCCATGGAGCCGCCCCGGGCGGTTTTTTCCGTGGATATGAAAACCACGGCCTTGCCCGCTTTGGCGGCCAGCTCCGTGAACACGGGCAGGTCGCGCGCCTGAGCGGCCATCGGCACGGCCAGCGCAAGGGTCAGGACGAGAGTGAGAAAATAAGCCTTACGATTCATTTTGCCTCCATGCAAGGATGCGGAAAACAGGATGGCGGCCTGTACCGCCTTCATAGCTATATAGCCCTTTTTTTTCTGTTGTAAATAGTGTGCCTGCATTTGCACACGCATTTGCGAGGACGTGGAAGGCGGCAATTCCTCCCGGGGAGGTTTCAAAATTTCGTCAGGCCGTGTATAAGGAATATAACCGTGAAAAAACCGTCAAAACCGTTCAAGGAGGCCCTGTATGCGCATAGGCAAAAAAACCGTTTTCCTGATGCTTTTCGCCTTGGCCGTGCTGGTCACGCCCCGCCCGGCATCGGCCCATTGCCAGATTCCGTGCGGCATCTACGACGACCACGCCCGGGTCATGTCCATGCTTGAGGATGTGGAGACCGTCAAGAAATCCGTGACCGAGATGATGGCCCTGGCAGACAAGACCGATCTCCAGTCCCGGCAGCAGTTCGTCCGCTGGGTGAACAACAAGGAGATGCACGCCCAGAAGATCATCGCCACCATCTCGGACTACTTCCTGACCCAGCGGGTCAAGCCGTCGCAGGAGGACTACGCCGAGCGGCTCGCGAAGCACCACGCGGTCGTCCTGCTGGCCATGAAGGCCAAGCAGACCGCCGATCTCAATGTGGTCGAGCAACTCGGAGCGGCCGTGCAGGCGCTGGAGATGTATTATCCCGAGCACACGCATTAAGCCGCCCGGCATAACGAAAGGCTTGCCTTTTCAATCGTCGTCGGCTAGGAACGATTCCCCGGCACACGCCGGGACGTGGCCCCGTAGCTCAGTAGGATAGAGCACGAGATTCCTAATCTCGGTGTCGCAGGTTCGATTCCTGCCGGGGTCACCATGCAATCAAAAGGACTTATGCTTTTCGCATAAGTCCTTTTTTTATGGGTATTTCCCATGGGGACTGCGGTTTTGCCGCGCAGTGGCCGGGCCCGGAAAAGGGTGCGCCCCCGGTCTGTGGAAACCGGGGGCGCGATGGGGTGAGGGGAGGAGGTGTCGCCCCTCATGGCTGGGGTATGGTGCTCTTGATTTGATTCGGTTCAGCCGATCGCCCGCCAGCGGGCGGATCGGGTTTTGGCTCCCGTGTTGCCGACGATCATGCACTCGGCTCCTTCCACGGCGTCGATCATGCGTACCGCCTCGCGGGGCGGCAGGACGAATCCGGCTGTGGAAAGGGCGTCGGCCCGCATGACGGAGGGCGCGATCACCGAGACGCTGATACTGCGCGTGGGGGATTTGGCCGTGCGGGGATCGACCACGTGGTGGTGGGAGCCTGTGGCGTCGTAGCGGACTTCGTAGCCGCCGGAAGTGGCGATGGCCGCATCCCGGAGATGCACCAGCGCGGGGTAGTCGCCCTGGCCCCTGGGGTCCTCGATAGCCACGGTCCAGGGCTTGCCCGGAGCGCGCTCGCCGCAGGCCCGCATGTCGCCTCCCGCGTTGATGAGGTGGTCGGTCACGCCGTTGGCGGACAGGACCTCCGAGGCGCGGTCCACTATGTATCCCTTGCTCATGCCGTCCAGGGTGAGGCCCATGCCCCGCCTGGTCAGGCGGATATCGTTGCCGGAGACGCGCACGGCGGTGCTGTCCACCAGGGCCAGGGCCTCGCGCAGTTCGCCGTCGGAAAGGTCCATCCGGCCGGTGGGGTTGGCCTTGGCCTTGAGCAGCTCGACCGCGGGCAGCACCGTGGGATCGTAGGCCCCGCCGGAGAGCCGGGCGTAGGCCAGGGACTCTTGCACCACCTCGCGCAACTCGCGGTCGGCGTCGCGCAATACGCCGGTGTCGTTGAGATGCGAGACCGGCGTGTCGCTCCGGTGGCGGTCGAAGATCGCGCTGAGGCGTTCGATTTCCTCAAAGGCCAGCCCCATGGCATGCTCAGCCCGGGAGCGTGAGTCATGCACCGCGGTTATGGCCACGAAGGTTCCCATGAGGAAGCGGTTCTCGACCACCATGCGCCGGTTGCCGGCATCGGGGCCGGTTTCGGTCAGGCAAACCGCGGCCAGGGACGGGGCGGGTGCGCAGGCCGCGCCCAGCCCCAGCAGGCTGAGGGTGCGCAGGAGCGTGCGTCTGGAGAGTGAATTGTCTTTCATCTTCTACTTTCCGTCGGCTTCGTTGAAGGGGTGCACGTCGGCGTCCTGGGCGTATTCGGCTCCGGCCTCGGAGTCGTAGCAGGTCAGGCCGCAGCGCAGGCAGCGGCTGGCCTCCTTGCGGGCCGCCTCGTACGTGATGCCGCCCTGCACTTCTTCCTTGAAGGTGTGCTTCCGGTCCGCCACGCTGAGCACGGGGACCTGAATGCGCGGAATGGTGTAGTGCACTTCCATGTTCTTGAGGATGGACTCGGGGATGACGCGAAGCTGCGGGTTCTTGGGCTCGGGGATGGCGTCCTCGGTAATGAAGTGGTGGATGGCCCGGGCGGCCCGGCGGGCGTCGGCAACGGCCTGGATCAGGATGTTGCGGCCCGTGGCGGCCTCGCCGCCCGCAAAGACGTACGGAATGCTGGTTTGCAGGGAGGCGGGGTCCGTCTTGATGGCACCGGTCTTCTTGTCCAGGTCGAACAGGGGGTCGCCGTGCTCGTCGGTGAAGGCCGCGCCGTTGGCCAGCCGGTCAGTGGCCGTTATGACCAGGTCGGCTTCGAGAGCGCCTTCGGAGTCTTTTACCGGCGAGAGCTTGCCCGCGCATTTTTCAGGATCGGCATAGGCCAGTTCGTGATAGGCAACGCCAGTGACCGCGCCGTTTTCGACCAGCAGGCGGGCGGGGGCGGTGAGGAACATGAGGTCCGCTCCGATCTCCATGGCCCGCTGCACTTCGTTCTTGTTGGCGTCCATCTTGCGCTCGGCGCAGCCGATGAGCGAGGTCACGCGCGCGCCGAGGCGAACGGCGCTTCGGACGACATCCATGGCTGTGTTGGTGTCGCCGACAACCACGACCCTTTTGCCCTTGAGGTCGGAGAAGGCTTCGCCCACGCCGTCCAGGAAGGTGATCGAGTCCATCACGCCGCGCGCATTGTCGTTTTCTATGCCCAGCGGGGGAACGGTCCAGGCTCCGGTGGCCATGAATACGGCTTCGAATCCTTCTTCCCTGAGGGTGTCGAGGGTCACATCCGTGCCGAAGGTCATGCCGGTTCGCACTTCCACCCCGAGATCCAGGATGGTCTGCACTTCCCAGTCCACCACCTTGTGGGGCAGGCGGTACTCGGGAATGACTCCGCGCATCATGCCGCCCACGCGCTCGCGTTTTTCGAAGATGACCGGATCATGGCCGATGCGGCGCAGGAAATAGGCGCAGGTCAGGCCCGCCGCGCCGCCGCCGATGATGGCGACCTTGTGGCCCGAGGAGGGGTTGCATTTCAGTTTGACGCGGCTGCCGGAGTTCATTTCCCAGTCCGCGACGAAGCGGTGCAGGGTGTGGATGGCCACGCCGTGGTCAGCAATCTTGCGGCGGCAGATGTTTTCGCATGGGGCGGGGCAGAGACGGCCCACGGCCAGGGGAAGCGGGTTGCGTTCCTTCATGGTGGTGAGCGCGCCGCGCATGTCGCCCTTTTTCATCTGCTGGATGTAGCTGCGAACGTCGATCTGGGCCGGGCACTTCTGCATACAGGGGGCCAGGCAGTCGTCGACCTTGTTGAGGTGCAGCAGGTCCATGGTCATGCCGGATACGCGGATGGCCCCGGTGGGGCAGACTTCGGCGCATTTGCCGCAGGAGCGGCAGGCGTGCCAGTCCACGACGGGCAGCCCTTGGCTGTTGAGGCGGATGGCGTCGAAACTGCAGACCTTGACGCAGGAGCCCATGCCGATGCAGCCGAGGCCGCAGGACTTTTCGCCGCCGTGGAGCAGCGCCTCGGCCCGGCAGTCGTTGATGCCTTCGTAATCGAAGAGGAGGTTGGCGCGGGAGCCGCCCGTGCAGATGTTGTTGGCGACCTTGGGTTCCTTGAAGGCGACCTCGGTGCCCATGATGGAGGCGATGTTCCGGGCGATTTCCGGGCCGCCCGCCACGCAGATTTCCGGGGCGGCGTCGCCCTTCACGACGGCGGCCGCCGCAGCCGAGCAGCCGGGGTATCCGCAACCGCCGCAGTTTGCGCCGGGGAAACAACCCTCGACCCTGGCTATGCGCGGGTCCTCCTGCACATGGAGAACGCGGGAGGCGACGGCCAGCACGGCGGCCGCGCTCAGTCCCAGAATAAACAATACGAGTATGGAGGAAGTAACCATGTTCAGTTTTCCTTGGCTTTGGTTAGGCGGCCATGCCCTTGAAGGCGAAAAAGACCAGCGACATGATTCCGGCCGTAATCAGGGCCACCGGCACGCCGCGGAACACGGCGGGAACGGGCATGAAGTCGAGCCGTTCGCGGATGGAGGAGATGATGACCAGGGCCACCAGGAAACCGATGCCCGAGGCGAGGCCGTAGAGCATGGACTTGGTGAATGAGTATCCGTTCCGCTGGACCATGATGGCCACGCCCATCACCGCGCAGTTCGTGGTGATGAGAGGCAGGAACAGGCCCAGCGATTTGTACAGGGGCGGCACCAGCTTCCGGAGGAACATCTCCAGGAACTGCACCAGCGAGGCGATGACCAGGATGAAGACGATGGTCTGGAGGTACTCGATGCCGTAGGGCACGAGGACGTAGTGATGCAGGGGCCAGGTGATGCCCGTGGCCATCATGATGACGAAGATGACCGCGCCGCCCATGCCGAGGGCCACGTCGGTGGACTTGGAGGTGCCCATGAACGGGCACGTTCCAAGATATTGGACCAGGACGATATTGTTGATGAATATCGCCGAGATGAAGAGCATGAAGTATTCCATTTCCGAACGCTCCTATCGGCCGTCGCAGGCGTTGCACGCCCCGCAGGAGGCGCAGGTGGAATTCTGGACGGCGGACTCGGTTTCGCCCTTCTTGCGGCTCTGGCGGCGGTTGAAGGCGTTCATGCCCGCCAGGATGAGACCGAGGCAGACAAAGGCTCCGGGGGCCATGACCATGAACTGGGCGGGCTTGAAGTTCGCCCACATGACCGGGATGCCGAACACGGTGCCGTTGCCGAAGAGCTCGCGGACGCCTCCGAGGAAAGTCAGGGAGGCCGCGAAGCCGATGCCCATGCCCAGCGCGTCGGCGATGGACGGGAGGATGGCGTTGCGCGAGGCGAAGGCTTCGGCGCGGCCCAGGATCAGGCAGTTGACCACGATGAGGGGCACGAAGATGCCGAGCTTTTGGTACAGGGGGTAGGCGTTCGCCTGCATGAGCAGTTCAACCGCGACGACCAGGGAGGCCGTGACCACGATGAAGCAGGCGATGCGGACCTTGGGCGGAATGATCTTGCGCATGGCCGAGATGATGATGTTGGACAGGGTCAGGACGAAGATGACCGCCGCGCCCATGCCGAGGCCGTTTTCCGCCGTGGAGGTGACGGCCAGGGTGGGGCAGAGGCCGAGCAGCACGCGGAAGGGCGGCAGCTCGTCCCACAGGCCTTTGAGGAATTCCTTTTTGATGTCGCTCATGGTGCTCCTCCCTAGGAAGCCTGCCACAGGGTGGCGAGCTGGGGCTTGATGGTCCGGTAGATGTCGATGGCCTTGCGCACGGCGTCCACGGTTCCCCCGGAGGAGAAGGTCGCGCCGGAAATGCCGTCGATGTCGCCGCCGCGCGAGGCCAGGTCCATGGAATCCAGGCCGTGGGCGGTGAATTGCTTGGTGAAGCTGGGCTTGGCCACCTTGGTGCCGAGTCCCGGGGTTTCCGTCTGGGTGGTGACGCCGATGCCGAGGAGGCGGTCCTGGTCCAGGTCGAAACCGACGATGACGCCGATGTCGCCGGAATAGCCGGGGGCGAACGTCTCCAGGGCCACGCCCACGAGCTTGCCGTCGCGTTTGGCCGGGAACACGGTCACATCGCCGACCTGCATCCGTTCGGCGATGGGGTCGTTGTCGCAGTTCTTGAGAACCGACATGAGGGCCGGGCCTTGTACATAGGTCAGGACCTGCTGTTCGATCTGCCCCTTGGTCGCCTGCTTGAGGTTGACCAGGATGGTGCCCGACGCCGCGCAGATCAGGGACAGGACCACGAGCATATGAAGTATTTCGCGCATGACTACTTGACTCCGAAGAATTTGGGCCGGAGCCGTTCCAGCAGGGGGCTGAGAAGGCTGGCGGTCATGACGGCGAAGGGAACGCCGTCCGGGTAGACGCCGTAGGCCCTGATGAGGACCACCATGGCGCCCGCAATGAGGCCGAACACGATCTGGGGCAGTTTGCCCACCGGGCTGGAAGCGGTGTCGGTGGCCAGGAAGAACGCGCCGAACACCGTGCTGCCCGTCACCAGGTGGAAGACAGGCGAGGCGTAGACGGTGGGATCGATGTACCAGAAGATAGCGGCTGTCCCGGCCACGCCGAAGAGGAAGGCGGCGGGGATGAAGACGCGAATCCAGCGGGTGGCCAGGAGGAACACGCCGCCGACGGCCAGGGCCAGGACCTGTGAGGAGCCGAGTCCGCCGAGCTGGCGGCCGAGCAGCAGGTCCAGGGTGTTGAACTGGTCGAGGCGCTCGACGCCGAAGTACATGAGCTGGTCCACCGGGCTGTTGATGGCGAAGTGGATGAGATTCAGGTCGATGTCCATTTCGGCGGGCCAGGAAAGGCGGCACACGGCCCAGGCCACCAGGGGCGCGCAGACCGGGTTGCAGCCGAAGCCGCCGAACACGGTGCGGCCCAGGCCGATGGTCACGATCGCGCCTATGGCGACCAGCCACCAGGGCGCGGTGGCCGGGAGCAGGAAGGCGAACAGCACGCCCGCGTAAAATGCGGTGAAGTCGTCGACGTCGATGTCGCGGTGTTGCAGCTTGAGGAACGCCGCGTCGGCCAGCGTCGCCGTGGCTCCGGCGAGAGCGATGACGGAAGCCGCGGGGAGGCCGTACATGACGACGGCCATGACCGCCGCCGGGGCGAGGGCGAGCAGGTGCGCCAGCATCATTTTCCGGATGGTCCTGCCGTTTCGCCAATATGGCGGCGGAGAGACCGTCAGGCGCACTGCGATGTCGGACATCGCCTTGATGATGGGAGGGGTCATTCTCTATATCTTCCTTGGAGTTCGAGTCAAAATTTCGGGGTTGTCCGGGGCCTATGCCTGTTCAGTCTGCCTGCTGGCCTTGAGCTGGGCCTTGGCGAACCGGATGTATTGCAGCAGCGGCCGCCTGGCGAAGCAGTGGAAGGCGCACAGGCCGCATTCGAAGCAACTGTGCAGGCCGTGTTTTTCCGCCATTTCGAACTTGTCGTACTCGGCGCATCGGCTGATGAGGTGCGGCTGGACCCGCGCCGGACAGTTGAGCACGCATTCGCCGCAGTTGATGCAGGGGGCGTCCTGCACCTTGGGGAAGCGGCTCGAGGGGATGATGAAGAGGCCGTAGTCGTTCTTGGTGACGCCCTCGTCGAGGCTGTATACGGCCTCGCCCCGGAAGGGGCCGCCGAGGACCACGATGTCTCCGGAGGAAGGCTGTATGCCGACGGTGTCCAGCAGATGTCTGATGGGGGTCCCGAGCGGAACGCGGTAGTTCCTGCCGTCAATGGTCAGGACCGTGTCCATGACGGGCAGGCCCGTGAGGACCACGCGCCCCAGGTCGTGGAGGTCCATGACGCTGACGATCTTGGTGTCGGCAGGAAATTCCCTGCCGGTGATGTCGCGCACGACCAGCGCGTCCAGCGAGCGGGGATACTTGGGCTTGATGCCCACGGTCTCGGCTCCGGACAGCTTGAATTTTTCTCCCTTGCCCACGGCCAGGACCGTGCGGCCGGGAGTCAGGAGCTTGCGGGCCATGTCCAGTCCGGCCTGGATGATATCGCTTTCATCCATGAGCAACTGCTGGGCTACGGAGATGCCCGGTTCCGGGTTCAGCCCGTTGATGACGAGGGTCTCGGCCTTGCCCGAATAGGGTGCCACGTCGATGCCGAGGTCCTGGAGGGTGCGCAGAAGGTCCTTGCCCACGCCCATGGATCGCACGTCCACGGCATCGATCGTCTCGTCGCCGCCGTCGCATGAGATGGTCAGATTATGCTCGTTGATGGCCGTCACCTTGCCCGAAGCCGCGGCGTGGTACGCGCCGCCGAAGGGGGAAGGGTGCTTGGCCAGGATTTCTCCCCGGCGCACGCTCTGACCCTTCTTGGCCTGCAACACCAGGTTGCGCTTCTGGATGTTCAGGACCTTGGGAGCGTCGATGGGGGTGATGGACTCGTTCAGACCGGAGTCAAGGGAGTAGTGTATCTTGAGCATGTCTACCTCGCGTGGCACTCATTGCAGGAGTCGTCGCCGAAGGGACCGCCGTTTTCCTCGTGGCATCCCATGCACTGGCCGTGGAATGCGTCGGCGCGCAACGGAATGTTGGCGATGTCGGGACGCTCGTCTTCGTTCAGGGGGCCTTCGGGAACTTCGTCATGACAGCGCAGGCAGGCTTCGGTGTCCGGGAAGTTGTTGGGATGCTCTTTCCGGAACCGCTCGTCGAATTCGGACGGGTGGCAGGAGCCGCAGGGCAGGAACGTGTCCAGGCCGGTGTCGTCGTGGTGGCAGTCGGTACAGTCGAAACCGTAGTCGTCCAAGTGGGCGTTGTGAGTGAAAATGACCCTTCCGCCCGTGTTGTCCATGACAACCCGCACCGGTTCGTTTTTGTCCGGCGGGAAAATCGCGTATCCAGCCACGGCCGTGGCGATGCACACTGCGATTAAGACGGCAATGGGGAAGTATCTGCTTTGCAACGGAAACCTCAGTATTGCTAATGGTTTGTGTCAGGCCCAATACGGCGCCCACCCGGCGCGCTCCGTTCGGAGCTGAAAATCAGTATTGGGTTGATCGATCAATCAACTTGAAAAAGACATGAGCATGGAGCGTGCCATGATTGATGTCCGGAAAATCGGCCGGGCGGCGACAGGTCAATTACATACTGAAATAATGGGAATAATATCTGCGTGCCGAGCAAAATTTATTTTGTCGCCCGGCTGCGCCCGTCCGTTTCCCGAAGGGAACGGTTCGGCCGTGATGGCGTTGTGCGAAAGTGTCTGAAAAAAAGGACAGATCGGATGAGCTATAATTTTGTGTTATAATGTGAAATCAACAAGTTGCGCTCTTAACGGCCGGGGCCGACCGTTTTTATTGCGGAAAAGCCGGACGGCTTGGCTTGGGAAAAAAATCCCAAGATACGGCGATCTCTGTTCAGTCCGAAAAAACGTACAGGCGTCCTGTGCGGAAGACCGGGGGAAATCGCTCTTGTGCAATATTGAACAAGACGTAACCGGTTATTATTGGCGAAGGGAGTTGACGCCGGGCGTTCGAGGGCCGGGTGAAAGGTTTCGCGGGCGGTAAACCGTACGCCCGGGAGGCCGGATTCCGTATTTGCGGACCGGGTTGTTTTGTCGTGTTTTTTCCGACCGTTCGGCGCGGCCGGGCGTCCTAGGGGGCGGTGGGGAGGCTGAAGGTGAAGACGCTGCCGCTGCCCTCGATGGACTGGACGCCTATTGCGCCGCCGTAGTGCTCCACGATCTCCTTGCAGATGGCCAGGCCCAGGCCGGTCCCTTTTTCGCCGTTGCGGACCGTGTCGCCCAGCCGGGACTTGTGGAACTTCTCGAAAATTTTGTCCAGTTCGTCCGAGGGGATACCCAGGCCGGTGTCGCTGACGGACACGGTCAGGGCCTTTTCGTTTTCCGCCATGGACACGGTGACGCGGCCTTTTCTGGTGAATTTGTAGGCATTGTTGAGGAGATTAATGAGCAATTGCTTGATCTTGTCGGGATCGGCGTGGATGTCGTGGCAGGTCTCGGGCAGGAACGTGAAGAGCTCCACGTCCTTGGACCCGTTGAAGCCTCCGGCGGCCGAGGCCACGGCTTCGCGGATTACCTCGCAGGGGTTGAGCCGGGCGTCGTTCCAGCACTCTCTGCCCGATTCGATGCGGTTGATATCCAGGAAATCGTTTATCAGCCGGGTGAGTCTCTCGCCTTCGGTGTCGATGATCCCCAGGTTGTCCCGAATCCGCAGGGCCTTGGCGGTGAGCTTGTCGCTGTCGGCCAGTGGGTGGAAATACCGGACGAAGTCCTTGGCGCAGAGCTTGGCGAAGCCCCGGATGGAGGTCAGCGGGGTGCGCAGTTCGTGGGAGACCGACGAGACCATGGATGACTTGACCTCGTCGAGGGTCATCAGCCGCCGGTTGGCCTCTTCGAGTTCGGCCTTGCGGGTTTCGATTTCGGCGGTGCGTTGCTCCACCTTGTCCTCAAGCTCTTCGTTGAGCCGGGTCAGCGCCTCCTCAATGGTTTTGCGCTCGATGGCGAGGGCCACCTGTTCGGACACGGCGGTCATGAAGGTCACGGCCTCCTCGGAGTACTGCCGGGGATTGTCGTAGTCCTGCACGACCATGGTCCCGACCACCTTGTCGCCCTGCCGCAACGGCACGCCCAGCCATGTGGCGGGCGTGGTGCCGATCACCCCGATGGCGGCAAGCCGCGCATCCATGCCCGACTCGGAAATGGACAGGAACAGCGGCGCGCCGGTTCTGAAGACGTGGATGGCCAGGCTGCTTTGGGCGGGGTCGCTGATATTGGGGATGTCGTAATAGTCGTCCATCTCGTCCCGGAAATAGACGAAGCGGAGCATGTCCCGTTCTTCGTCGAGCATGGCGATGAAGAAGTTCTTGGCCACGATGACTTCGCCTATGATGGCGTGGATGGTCTGGTACAGGTCCTGGAGATTCCGGGTGGTGTTGACCGCGGCGGAAATGGCGTACAGGGCGTGCGTGGTGCGCTCGTTGAGTTTTCGCGCGGTGATGTCCTGCAGGAACCCTTCGATATAGGCTATTTCGCCGTTCGGGTCGCGGACCAGCCGGGTGCTGCCGGCCAGCCAGATGGCGGCGCCGTCTTTTCGCCTGCAATGGTATTCGTGGTTCAGCAGCTCGCCCCCGGCGCGCATTTCGTCCAGGAACGTCTCGGGGTTCCGGGCGGAAATGAGGATGTCCGTACCGATGTTGTCGACGTCGGCGATGATTTCTTCGGGCGAATTGTAGCCGAGCATGGCGGCGAGGGCCGGGTTGACGGTCAGGAACTTCCCTTCCGGGGTGGACTGGAAGATGCCGCTGCTGGCGTGCTCGATCATCAGCCGGAAGCGTTCCTCGCTTTCGCGCAGGGCGTCCTCGGCCTGCCTTCGCTGGGTTATGTCCGAGTGGGTCCCGGATATCCGGTAGATATTGCCGTGACTGTCCCGGGAGCTGGCGCCCCTGCCGAGTATCCACCGAATGGAGCCGTCTTTGTGAATCTGGCGGAATTCCAGTTCGAATTGTTCGATCCTGCCTTCGGCGCATTCCTTGTTGGCGGCGATGACCCTTTCTCGGTCGTCGGGATGCAAGCTGTTCAGCCAGGAACTCGCGTGATTGGGAAATTCCTCTTCGGTGTAGCCGAGAATCTCGCGATAGCGTTGGGAATAGAAGACTTCGTCGCTGGACAGCGTCCAGTCCCAAAGGCCGTCGTTGGCTCCGCGCGCCATGAGCTGGTATCGCTCTTCGCTCTTGCGCAACGCGTGCAGGGCCTCGTCGCGCACTGTGACGTCGATGAGGGAGCAAACCTGGTCGTTCGTGTCGGGGATGTCGCGGATGTATACGTGGATGCGGCGGGGCTCGCCGTTCCTGGGAAGGAAGTTGAACTCGTAGTCGCTGAGGGGGTGGTTGGGCATTCCCTCGGTCAGGCTTTCCCTGTGTCCGGCAATGAGCATCGCTTCTTCGGGGGGCATGAAATCCATGCAGGTCATGCGGCCTTCTACTTCCTCGCGGCGAAAACCGGATATGACGCAGAACTGGGAGTTGCAGCTTTTGATGACCGAGTCTTTGTCCATGAGGACCATGGCCGTGCCGGTGGTTTCAAACAGCGTGCGGTAGTGGCATTCGCTGGAACGCAGGGCGGTTTCCACCTGGCGGATTTCGGACATGTCGATGGCCACGCCGTGCAGGCCCACGACTTCTCCGTTCCGTTTCAGCGGTTGTGAAAATATCTTGATGGGCAGGGAGGAGCCGTCCTTGCGCAGGGCCGGATACTCCTCCGTTTCAAAGAAGTCGGATACCAACGTTTTTGCGAGGTTGCGGAAAATAAGCTCGATGGCGTCGGGGTGGATGATGTCGTGGAGGGAGAGTCCGGCCCGGATGTCTTCCTGCGTGTAGCCGAAAACCTCAAGAGCGTATTCGTTGACATGGCGGAAGAAGCCGTTGCGGTCGAGCTCGAAGATGAACAGCGGGAGTTCGTCCGCTATGGGAGTTCCACCCCGGTTCCGCATGTCGTCGAGGTGGGCGCGGAGCTCGTCGAGCTCCGCGATAAGCTCAGCTTTGGTCTTGCGTTCGTCGCCTTTCATCGGTTCTCCTGAAGACCTTGTTACGGTACAGGGGACCCGAAAAAGAAGCAATGATAAAACAGAGCATTGTCTGTATAAACCGGCCTGGGCCAGGGGAGGTTTTATCTCCCCTGGACAGGTTTGCGGCGCGGTTTGAAGGGTCTCTTTCCGGCGGGCTTCGCGCCCTTTCCGGCGAAGTTTCTGCCTGGCTTGCGTTTTTGTCCGGCGCGGCTCACCAGGGGCGAGCCTTCGCGGGTGTTGACCCGGTCGATGACCATATCAGCCTCGGCGGCCGGGACGGTGAAGGTGGTCCGTTCGCCCTGGACGCGGACGTGCTGGATGGACCACGCTTTGATCTTGGCCGCGGAGGTGATGAATTCCACGAACCGCTTGGGGTGCATCCCGTGCGCCCGACCCAGCGCGCAGACCATGTCGACCCGGCCCTGAGCCATGGGACCGACAGCCTTGATCTCGCGATAGCCAGACTCCACCAGTTCCTCGCCGAAGGCGTGGCGCAGCAGGGCGGCGACCACGATCTCGGCGGGCCTGTCGTTGAGCAGGTCGCCGGCCATGGCCAGGTAGGCGTCGTGCCCTTCCTCTTCGAATATGGCATTCAATTCGGCGGCCACCTTGCGCTTCTTGGAGTGGATGACATCCTCGATGCGCGGCAGGGGCTCCTTGTCGATGTCGATGCCGGAGCTTCTGGCGATGAACATGAGTTTCCGGAATTCACTAGGAGATATCAGGGAGATGGCCACGCCCTTCTTTCCGGCCCGGCCCGTGCGTCCGGTGCGGTGAACGAAGGTCTGCGGGTCCTGGGGCAGGGCGAAGTTGACGACGTGGGTCAGGTCGGGCACGTCGATGCCGCGCGCGGCGACGTCCGTGGCCACCAGGATGGTCGCCTTGCGGGCGCGGAAACCGTTCAATATCTGCTCGCGCCGGTTCTGGTTCAGGTCGCCATGGATGGGTTCCGCGGGATAGCCGCGAAGCGTGAGTCGTTCGGCCACCTTGTCGGCGTCGGCCCGGGTGCGCACGAAAACCAGGCCGTAGAAGTCCGGGCGGGCGTCGATGACCCTGCACAGGGCCTCGAACCTGTCCGAATCGGCTATTTCGTGAAAGACCTGGCGGGTCAGGGGGACGTCGGCGGTTTCGGGCTCGGCGGACAGGATTTCGAAGTCGTGCAGAAATTCGGAGGCGATGGCCATGACCTGGCGGTCCATGGTGGCCGAGAACATGAGGGTGCGCCGGTCTTCGTTGGCTGAAGCCAGGATGGCCCGCACGTCGTCCACGAAGCCCATGTTGCACATCTCGTCGGCCTCGTCGAGGATGAAATAGGTCAGGTCGTCGATGCGCAGGGAGCCGCGTTCCAGATGGTCCATGATGCGGCCCGGCGTGCCCACGACCACGTCGGCTCCTTGCCGGAGCGCCTTGAGCTGAAGGTGGATGGCCTGGCCGCCGTAGACGGGCAGCACGCGGATGCGCTTGTTCCCCTTGAGGGAGTCGATTTCCTCGGCCACCTGGATGGCCAGTTCGCGGGTAGGGGTCAGGATGAGCGATTGGACGCGGCGTTCCCCTTCAACGGCCGCTTCGATGACGGGCAGGCCGAATGCCGCGGTTTTGCCCGTTCCGGTCCGGGCGCGGCCCACGATGTCCCGGGAGCCGGAAAGCAGCCTCGGGATGGTCAGGGCCTGGATGGGGGTGGGGGCGGTGAACCCCTTGGACTTCAGGGCGGTCAAAATGGTGTCGGACAGCCCAAGTTCCTGAAAATTGGTCATGATATGCCTTTGTTAAAAAATGATCGATGAGGCTCCCCGGAACGCCGCAACATGACGGCGGCGCGGCAGGCCTGCGCTTTTGAAAGGTCTCGGGAGGGAGGAGGAGAAGGGGAGCCCGGGGGAAGGGGAAAGGGAGAAGAGCCTTGGGGGGTTCCCCGCTTCCCTTTCCCCCCGGCCGTCGGCTCGACGGCTACCTGGGACGGAAGGTGATGCGGCCCCGGGTGAGATCGTAGGGGGAAAGTTCAACGGTGACGGTGTCGCCGGGCATGACGCGGATGCGGAACTTGCGCATTTTACCGGAGATATGGGCGAGCACGGTGTGGCCGTTTTCGAGTTCAACGCGGAACATTGCGTTGGGCAGGGCTTCCTCGACTACGCCCTGGACGACGATTCCTTCTTCTTTCGACATATACTGCTTTACCTCATGTTGGGGGAGACTGGAAAAGCCCGCCCCGGGGAGGGGCGGGCTGGGTTATGTCTTCTAAACGACGGGCGGCCGCGCTACCAGCGCGGGCGCTCGGGACGGGGACGGGCTTCGTTGACTTTGAGGTTGCGGCCTCCGAAATCGGAGCCGTCCAGGCTCTCGATGGCGGCAAGGGCGCCCTGGTCTTCCATTTCCACGAAACCAAAGCCACGGGGGCGGCCGGTCTCGCGATCGTTGATCAATTTGACGGAAATGACCTCTCCAAAGGTCTCGAACGCAGCGCGTACATCCTCTTCCGTGGCGCTCCAGGGCAGATTGCCCACATAGATATTCTTAGCCATGAGTACCAAACTCCGAAAAAAATTGAAAAAAAGGCGATTTACGCCCGGTGAAACTAGATCAAGGAAACGTAAAGCGCGCAAGCTTTCCAGAACCTGAAGCCATTCCACCCTTGTCGGTGCGGACCGGCCGAAACCGGCTGTATCCCCGTGGATACCACCGACCACTGTAGTAGAGGGCCTTACGTGGGAGGAGGGGGATACGTCAAGAAAAAAATAATTTAAGAAGGCATATATCTTAGATAATAGCCTCCATATCAGAGAAAATCCTGTCCGGCGCGTACAGGCCGGGCCTTTCCGCGGCCAGGGTTTCCATGGTCTTGAAGTATTCGTCCCAGCCCGACACTTCGGCGACTTTTCTTTTATCCACGAAAATCTTGAAAATGGTCCCCCTGGGACATTTGGTCATGTTGATTTCCAGAACGCCCTCACCGGTCATTTCCGTCCAGAAGGCGGACCAGGAGGAGCGGTCTCCCTCGGTTTTCTTGTATTTTTCGAAATAGGCCTCGAAGATCCGTTCGATGTCGGCGCGTTCCATGTGTCACCCTCTTTTGAAGTCTTCCAGGGAAAAATGGGTTCCGGCCACGTGCGCTGTCTTGAGGGGCTCGTAGCCGGGGGTCTCGGCTCCGCCGTGGTGGTAGGCGCAGAAGAAACTGCCGTCCGCCAGCCCCGTCCAACCAGAGTAACCGAAATCCGGCGCCGCCGCGTGCCGGTCGTTGCGCAGCTCCAGTATGCTGCCGCGCGCGCAGGCGTCCGGCAATCCGTCCGCAGCGGTCCAGTTCCAAGCATACACGCGTCATGGGCGGGTTCAAGGATGTTCAGGGAAAATTGCTTCCAGGTGCAATCCACCGCGTTGTCCTCGAAGGGGTAGGGCGCGCCGAACATGACCGGCCTTGTCTCGGCGTGGTCCGGTTCCACGCGGATTTCGGACCGGCGTTCGCCGTTGACGAAAACCGTCACCCTGCCCGCCGCGTATTCGAAACGGAGGCGGTTGAACCGTCCGCGCGGCAGGGAAACCGCCGTTTCCGGGGCGGCGTCCGGGATCATGCGCTCGGGCGTGATGCGCCACCAGCAGCCTGCTCGAACGGCGCAGCCGTTGGGCCCGGCGAGATCCACTTTGACCTCGGTTTCCAGGGTCATGGAGGCCGTGCGCGGGTCGGTCATTGGGCGCAGGGCGTAACGAACCACCGAGCCGCCGCCCGCTTCGTTGCGTACGCGCATTCCCTCTGCGGTGAATGAGGGATTGGCTGGATCGACGGCGCGTCCGTGGACCCGGAATCCCGAGGCCAGCTCTTCCGGCGTGCCGACCCAGGCGCAGGTTCCCCAGTCCGGGCCGGTGTTGCGGTAGGTGACGAGCAGCCGTCCGTCGTCGAGGAGCCCCATGGTCGGCCTGTGCCCGATGAGTACCGTGGGCGCGTGGGGCGACCATGTCCGCCCGCCGTCGTCGCTGTGCGTCAGGTACATGGGCTCGAACACGAAGCTGTTTTCCCGCAGCAGGGCCAGGATGCGCCCGGAGCGGAGCCTGGTCATGGACGCTTCGCACAGGACCAGGTTGCGTTCGGCGGCCAGGATCGACAGGCGCGACCAGTTGCGGCCCCGGTCGGTTGAGCGGAAGACCATCTGTTCGGTCGGGGGCTGCCGGATGGCCGAGAGCTCTTCGCCGCCCACGTGTCGGTGCCCGGCGGTCAGCCAGCTTCCGTCGCCGGAAACCAGAACCCGGTCGAGCATGTCGTGGGTCAGCCCCTTGGCTTCGAAGCCGCGCCAGACGCGTCCGTTGTCGCGGCTCTCGAAAAAGAACCGCGAGCTGTCGGAAATGAGCAGGGAGCCGTCCGGGAAGCGCTTGAGGCGCGGGCTGTGGCTGCGCGGGGAGTCCGGGTAGACCGGCTCGGACCATGTCCGCCCGTTGTCGTGGCTGGTTTTCACCACCAGGACGCGGCGGGTCGGCCGCACATGGCGGTCCGCCTCGTTGTATGCCGCGACAAGGGTGCCGTCCGCAGCGCGGATCACATCCGGAAAGGCGAGATAGCAACCGTCCCTGCGGTCGATGACCACATGGCGGTCGGCGCAGTCCGAAAGGGTTGGCACGAAGCGCCTCCGGCTATTCTTCCCCGCGCGAGTCTTCCACTCTTTTGGTCTTGGAGAAGCTGCGCGGCAGCTCGCCGGGGCCGAGAATGGTCACTTCGCCTCGCACCAGGATGTTCTTGCGGATTTCGTCGGCCAAGGCCTTGGCCAGGTCGTCGTCGCACCCGGAGGCTGTGCCGGGCGCTCGCTCCACATGCACGGACATGTGGTCCAGGCCGTCCTTGCGGGTGAGGAAAATCTTGTATTCGGCGGACAGTTCCTTGAAATGTTCGAGCACGGAACCGATCTGGCCGGGGTAGATGTTCACGCCCCGGAAGATGAACATGTCGTCGGACCGGCCCATGATCTTGTCCAGGCGCGGCATGGTCACGCCGCAGGCGCATTGGCTGGGGATGAACCTTGTCAGGTCGTGGGTGCGGTAGCGGATGAGCGGGGACGCCTCCTTCCGCAGGGAGGTGACGACCATCTCGCCCACCTCGCCGGGTGCCACGGGTTGGAGCGTTTCGGGATCGATGATCTCGGTGATGAACATGTCCGCCCAGTAGTGGATGCCGTCGTGGGCCTCGCATTCCAGGCCGGTGCCGGGCCCGTACAGCTCCGTCATGCCGATGATGTCGAAGCTGTCCTCCAGCCCCAGGGCCTCCTCGAACTGGCGGCGCATCTTGGGAGTGTGGGCCTCTGACCCGAAGATGGCCTTCTTGAGATTTATCTTGTCGGCCAATCCCTGTTTCTGGACCTCCTCGCCCATGAGCAGGGCCATGGAGGCGGTGGAGCACATGCAGGTGGGTTTGAGGTCGGTGAGCATCTGGAGCTGGATTTCCAAAAGTCCGGGACCCACGGGCAGGGCCATGGCCCCGAACCGTTCGCAGCCGAGCTGGAAGCCCACGCCCGCGGTCCACAGGCCGTAGCCTACGCAAATCTGGACCCTGTCTTCGCGGGTCAGTCCGGCCAGCTCGTAACAGCGGGCGAACATGTCCTTCCAGACGTCGACGTCGTTCTGGGTGTAGGCCAGGATCTTGCGCTTGCCGGTGGTCCCGCTGGACCCGTGGATGCGGACGACGTCCCGCTCGGGCACGGACAGCAGCGGCAGGGGGTAGCCGTCCTTGAGGTCTTCGGCCGTGGTGAAGGGGAGCTTGCCGAGATCGTCCAGGGAGGCGATGTCGCCGGGTTCAACTCCCGCTTCCTTCAGGCGGTCTTGGTAGAAGGGGGAATTGGCGTAGGCGTGGCCCACGGTCCATTTGAGGCCTTCGAGCTGAATGTCGGCGATCTGGTCCTCGGTCAAATTCGGTATGAAACGATGGTCCATCTGGGGCTCCCTTGATGCGTGTGAGGCGGCGCGTCCCTTGTGCCGGAAGGGGAAATCCGGTAGCGTCCGTAATATTGCGCCAGCGGTATTCATGCAGCAAAAGCCGCTAATCTTCAAGCCCCAAGGAGCCTATGGACACCATCCCCATCTGGGCGTTTTTCCTCGCCGCCGCCGTGGCCGGTCTCGAACTCGGCGGGCTGTCCACCATCTTCATTCAGCGTTGGATCGACGAGGAGCCCATCTGCCGCCCGGGCGGGTCCAAGTGCCCCGCCTGCGAAGCCCGGCTCGGCTGGCGCGACACCATCCCGCTGCTCAGCTTCCTGCTTCTGAAGGGGCGGTGCCGCCATTGCGGATCGCCCATCGGACCGCAGTACCTGTTGGTGGAGTTGTCCTGCATGGCCTGGGCCCTGGCTTCGGCCCACACCTTCGGGCCATCGCCGGAATGGGGCGTGTATCTGGTGCTCGGGGTCATGCTCATCGCGGGTAGCTTCATCGATTTCGAAACCTTTCTGCTGCCCGACCGCATCACCTTAGGCGGGACGGCCGTCGCGCTGGCGGCCTCTTTCGTGCTAGAGGAAGGCCCGGGCTGGCAGGATGCGTTGCTCGGCGCGGCCGTGGGCGCGGGACTGTTCTGGGTCGTGCAGCAGCTCTACCGCCTGTGGCGCAAACGGGAGGGGCTCGGCACAGGCGACGTCAAGCTCATGGCCATGATCGGCGCCATGACCGGGCTGGGCGGATTGCCCCTGACAATTTTGGTGGGCAGCGTGACCGGGGCGGCCGGTTCCGTTTTCTATATGCTCCGCCCCGGCAAGGGCGGCATTCGGGGCCGTATTCCCTATGGCCCCTTCCTGAGCCTCGGCTGCCTGCTCTACCTGCTCTACGGCCCGCAGATCATGCGTTGGCTGGATATCTAGGCCGCCCGGCCGCTCTCTCGCACAACGGAAAAACCGCCCGGATGGCGCGGACGGTTTTTCGCAATATGCCGTGTTCTCGCTTGGAGGGAAGGAGAACTACCTTCCCCTGTCGGGGTTGGTGACGGCCAGCGACGGACTCGCCTGCGGCTTCTTCTTTTTTTCCACCTTTGGCCGGGTCTTGGAGCTTTTCGGCTTGGTCTCGGGCGGCGGCGGGATTTCCTTGGGCGGCTCGGGAGCAGGAGCAATCTGGGCGGTCATGATATTGGGCTCTGCCGCGTTTTCCTGGTGATAGAGGTATGAGACCACCCTGTGCACGCCGTCCATGTCCATGGCGTGGCCCACGATGCGGTCGCGTTCCTCCTTGTTCTGGACGGCGCCGAGGAGAATGATGTCGCCCTGGACTATCTCCACCTCGATGGGCGTGCTGGTCACTTCGAAGTCGGCCATGAGCTGCGCCCTCAGTTCGGCGTACCGGGCCTGGTTATGAAAAAACGTGTTCTTGGCGTCCGCGTCGCGAAGGTAGAGGCGGCTGATGACCGCCCGCTTGCCGTTGACCTTGTCCACGCACTGATAGATTTTCTTCAATTGATCCGGGGAGTCGTATTCTCCCACCAGGTAGAGCTTGCCGAAATAGCAGTAGGGGGTGATCTGCGTGGGCTCGATGCCTTTGGCCTTGTACAGCTCGGCCTGGGCGTGCCCGGCCACGATGGCGTCCAGCATCTGTTGCTCGGTGGTCCGTTCGTCCATGGTGGCTTCATACACGGATTGGCCTCCTCCTATGAGTGAAGATACATAGGCGGGCGCGCCCGGGATGAGCCCGATGCCCATGGGCACCATGGCGCATCCCGGCAAATGGAAGAAAAGCGAGGCCGCGATCAGCAGTTTGAAAACGAATTTGAGCACCGTCCCCCCAGGAAAAGTAAAGTGTTCAGGCCCCACCCCTGCGTGGGGAAAAGCAAAAAGCCTGCCAGTTTCTCGGGAAACGGCAGGCGGTCCGTACAGCCCATGGAGGACAAAGATTTTGCAATGTCGGGGGCTTTCGGGAAAGCGAATCGGCAATCTACAATATGTGGATTCCCGATCGGGGGATGGGGCGAATCGTCCAGTAAAAGTGGACTTTGAAGCCGCTAGAACTTGCCTTCGTGGCGGGGCCAGAAGCCCGTGAATCCCTTGCACACGATGATGGTGAACTTGCGGCCTTCTCCACCGTTGAAGGAGGATTGGTAGTGGATTGGGTCGGACACGTGCGCGAACATCTTCTTCAGGCCCCGCACGTTGGCGGAAGTGAACCGCTTGCGGATCATGACCGCGTCCCAGCCGATTTTGTCTTCAGCCGGGGAAGGCCACAGGTCATACTGGTTCATCCGGCGGTTTTCGGTCCAGGTGCAGTAGGTGAGGGGTTGCCCTTCAAGATAGAATGCCAGTTCGGAGGTGAACCCGTAGTTGTCGGACATGGCGAAGACCTTGGCCGGGTCGTCGAATTCGGTGCGGATGATTTCATCCACCTTGCGTCCCAGGTCGGCCCAACCCTTGAGGCGGAGGGTGGGGTTCATGGAGTCCGGGAGCGGGAGAAGCGGCGAGACGAATATGGCCAGGGTGAGGGCCACGGCTGAGGAGGTCAGGACGGCGCGTCCGCGCGTTCTGCGGTTGGGCGCGTCCCACCAGGCTTTGAGGGCCATGCCCGCCAGGACGGCTCCCACCGAGAAGGTCACGGCGGTCCAGTTGGCCTCGACTTTGGAAAAGAGCGCCTTGAAGGTAATGATCGTCCACAGAGGCCAGAAGAAGAGCATGGTCATCAGGTCGCGCCGGTAATCGGCGTCGAAACGTCCCACCGGGCCGACCCACGCCTTGCGCATTGCGCCGACCGAGGCGATGGCCAGGAACCAGGCCCACCACGGGGCCAGCAGGCCGATCTGCGCGCCCAGCATTTCGAAGAACGGCCCGATGCGGTCGGGCAGCCAGTCGCTGCCGCCCACGCCCGAGGTAAGCTTGGCCACATGCTTGTAGGCCACCCAATCGTTGCTCATGTTCCAGAGGATAATGGGGGTGAGCCCCACCACCGAACCGGCGATCGCGGCCACGACGAAACGCGTCCAGAACCGTTCGGGCATCTGTCCCCGGCATTGGAGGATGAGGGCGTGAATCACGGCCAGGGCGATGAAGGTGAGCATCATGTATTTGGCGAGGATTCCCACGGCCATGCACACGCCGAGAACTATGAAGGGGATGTTGGACACGGGCCGGTCCGGCTCGTTGCGCGTGGCCGCCGCCAGGGCGAAGAAGGCCACGGTCCAGCAGAAAATCAGCGGGCAATCGGTGGTGGCCAGGATACCCAATGCGTTGAGCATGGGCATGGTCGCCGCCGCGAAAAGTACGAAGATGGCCAGCCGGTATTCCCGCCAGACTCTCGACACCCCGATATAAAGCGCGGCCTGAATGCCGGTCATGCCGATGATGGACCCGAAGCGCACGCCCAACTCGGTATTCCCGAAAATCTGGGTCCATAGGGTGATGACCCAGGCGATGAGCGGCCCCTTGGAATAATAGGATAATTGCGGCCGCCTGATCCAATCCCAATACTGCGCCTCGTCCTGCACCAGGTTCAGTTGGCCGGATGCCACGAACCAGTAACGTACCGCAAAGGACGCAAAAATGATGAAAAAGGCGAGGACATCGAGCCTGGGAGTATAGGTGTCGCGAGGCATGGTCATAACCGACACCAAATATATTATTCGGTGGAGAGAGGCAAGAAAGAAGCCGCGGCGTCCAGATCGCCGCATCATGAAATCGGGCATGGATGCCGCTTTTCGCGGTTTAACCGGCTGATTTCGTCTTCGGCGTCGTCGTTTATTCGGCTTGAAAACAGATCAGGTTCGCGTGGCCGGTGTCGAGGGTGGAGGCGTGGCGGAAGCCGTGGGGTTCCACCAGGGTGCGGACGTCGTCTTCGGAGAGACGGGAGTGCAGAGGCGGTCCGAAGTTTGCTTCGACCTTCTTGCATTCGAGTACGGCCAGGGTGGAGCCGGTGCGCAGGACGCGGTGGAATTCGCGGAACATTTCCCCCGCGCGGTCACGGACCTTCTTTATATGCAGGACCGTGGACAGGAAAATCACGTCCACGGAGTGCGTCTCAATGGGCAGAGTGGCGGTGATGTCGCAGGCAAAGGCGGTGATGGGGGCTTCGCCGGGCCTGGCGGGCAGCGCGTTGAGGGCGTCGGTGGAGATGCGGATGTTGTCCACGGCGATGACTTTGCCCGTTTCGCCGAGCAGGGGAGCCGCGTACAGGGAATACTCTCCCGCGCCGCAACCCGCGTCCAGAAACACCTGGCCCGCTTGCAGGTCCAGATGGGCAAAGACCACGCCGGGTTCCTGCAACCAGAAACTGGTCGGCCCATATCCCTTGCGGGACGATTCGTCAGCTTGCAGACCCTTCGTGCTACTCATTTAATAATGATAGCACCACCCTTCGAACCCGTCAAAGACATAAGTCAGCCACCCGCCGAAGGCGCGCCAAAAAGTTTGGGAAAAGAGAGGGATGGGGGTCCGGGGGAAGGGAGAGAAACAACCCTTTTCAAAGGGTTTTTCTCTCCCTTCCCCCGGCCGCCGGAGGCCGCCCTACTTCCACGGCTCCATAAAGGAGTCGCTGGAGCGGCCGGATTCTATGTGCGAGATGAGGGCGGAGCCGAACACGGCGGCATCGAGGAGTCCGTCGAACTGCGTGAGCTGGTCCGGGTGCTTGATGCCGAAACCGAGCGCGATGGGGATGTCGAAGACTTCCCTGGCCTCGGCGAGTTTTTCCTTGATGCGCGCGGACAGGGCGTCGCGCTGTCCTGTGGTGCCGAGCACCGACACGAAGTAGCAGAATCCCTGCGCCCCGTCGGCGTAGAGCTTCATGCGTTCCTTCGAGGTGTTCAGGCCGATCAGGGGGACCAGGGCTATGCCGTGCGGCTCGACGGCGTCCCTGACGAATCGGGATTCCTCATGGGGCATGTCCGCGATAATCAGGCCGGATACGCCCGCCGCTTCGCAGTCCTCGGCAAATCGGTCCAGACCGTACTGGTAGACAGGATTGAGGTAGCCCATGAGCAGCAGGGCAGCGTTGAACTGCCCCTTGCGCTTCCGCAGCTCGGTGAGAATCCAGGCCAGGTTGACGCCGTCCGCGAGACATCGGAGGGACGCCTTTTCCACGACCGGGCCGTCGGCCACCGGGTCGGAAAAGGGCATACCTATCTCGATGACGGACGCGCCTGCGGCGTCCAGTTCCTCAAGCTCCTTCCAGAACCGCTCGCGGTCCGGGAACCCTGCGGGCAGAAAGGGGATCAACCCCACCTTTCCCTTGCCCCTGGCCTCTTCTATTTTTCTCTGCATTGCATTCATATCATTTACCTTGTCCGTGCGCTTCCTGCGCGAGGCGCGCACAAAAAGTTTCGGAGATTCTCAAGGACCTTTTTCGGGAGGTCCTTGGGGCGTCGGGGACGGTTCGTCGATCAAGCGCCGCCGGAAGCGTTCCTCACATGATCTCGTCGAGTATCCCCAAATCCTTGTCGCCCCGCCCGGAGAGGCAGACGAGCACCGACTTGCCCTGGAGCTTATCCTTGTTTTCGATGGCGTAGGCCACGGCGTGGGAGGATTCCAGGGCCGGGATGATGCCTTCGCGCCGGGACAGGACCTTGAAGGCATTGATTGCCTGGGCGTCGTTGATGGTCGTGTAGTCGGCGCGGCCGATGGCGTCGAGATAGGCGTGTTCGGGGCCGACGCCGGGATAGTCCAGGCCGGGGGCCACGGAGTGGGAGGGCTCGATTTGGCCTTCCGGGGTCTGCAAGAGCTTGGTCTTCATGCCGTGCAGCACGCCTTCCGTGCCGTGGTCGATGGGCGCGGAGCTGTAGCAGCCGGGCTCGCCGGTGCCTGCGGCCTCCACGCCGACGAGCTTGACGGACTCGTCGGGGACGAAGTTGTGGAACATGCCGATGGCGTTGGAGCCGCCGCCCACGCAGGCCACGACCACATCGGGCAGTTTGCCCTGGTTGCGGGCCATGAACTGTTCGCGCGCTTCTTTGGAGATGATCTGCTGGAATTCGCGCACCAGGGTGGGGAAGGGGTGCGGTCCGGCGGCGGTGCCGAAGCAGTAGTGGGTGGTCTCCTGGTCGGCCAGCCAGCGTCTGAGCGCCTCGTTGATGGCGTCCTTGAGGGTCTTGGTGCCCGATTCCACGGCGATGATTTCCGCGCCCATGAGGCGCATCCGGTTGACGTTGGGAGCCTGGCGGATCACATCGGTGGCCCCCATGTAGATGACCGCCTTCATGTCGAGCATGGCCGCGGCCACGGTGGTCGCCACGCCGTGCATTCCAGCGCCGGTTTCGGCGAGGAGCACCTTCTTGCCCATCATCTTGGCCAGCAGTCCCTGGCCCAGGGTGTTGTTGATCTTGTGCGCGCCCGAATGGTTGAGGTCCTCGCGCTTGAGCCAGAGGTCCAGGCCGAGGTCCTTTGACAGGTTCGGGCAGTAGGTGATGGCCGAGGGACGGCCCACGTTTTCCTTGAGCATGGCCGCGAAGCGGGTTTGAAACGCTTCGCTCGGGAGGATGGTCTCCATGGCCTCTTCGAGTTCTATGAGCGGCGGCATGAGCAGTTCGGGGATGAACTGCCCGCCGAAGTCGCCGAAGTATCCTTTTCTCATGATGATTCCTTATTCCAATTCCGCGAGAATCCGAAAGACTTCCCGCAGTTTGGTTTCGTCCTTGATTCCCGGTGCGCTTTCCACGCCGGAGTTGAAGTCCAGGCCCGGGGGATTCACGGCCAGGGCGGCCCTGAGTGTGTCCGGTCCAAGTCCCCCAGCGAGGAACCAAGGCGTTTGTATTTCAATATGTTGCAAAGCGGCGAGATCAATGGTTCGGCCTGTCCCGCCCTGGCCTTTCGCGCCCGCGTCCAGAAGGAAATGTCCGCAGACCTCGGTATAGGCGTCGAGGTCGCGCTCCAGGGCGTGGGGCGATGAGTACGCGGCGGGCCAGAAGGCCCGGATGACCCGGTCGGGTCCGATCTTCCAACAGAAGATCGAATCCTGGCCTCCGTGCAGTTGCGCCGCATGAAGCCCGCAGCGGTCCATGGTCTCGATGACCTCGTCGGCGGTCTGGTCGACGAAGACGCCCACCTTGGAGACCTTGCCGGTCTTGACCGAAGCCACGAAATCCGGGTCCGCGTTGCGCGGGCTTTTTTCGTGGAAGATGAAGCCGAGCAGGTCCACGCCGAGCTTCACGCAGAGTTCCACGTCTTCCATGCGGGTCATGCCGCAGACCTTGACCAGGGGGCGTGCCATTTTATCGCGCTCCCGTCAGTTCCGCCAGCATGGCGCCGGGGTCTTCGGCTTCCATCAGGGAGGTGCCGACGAGTATGGCGTCGAAGCCGAGCGCCGCCATTTCCTCCACCTGGGCGCGGGTGGATACGCCGCTGGCGCAGATCCACAGCTCGCCGTCGCGCTTCTGCCGGATGAAGGCGCGGCCCTGGTCCAGGGAGGTTTGCAGGGTGTCCAGGTCGCGGTTGTTGACCTGGATGACGTCGGCACCGGCCTCGCGGGCGCGGTCCAGGTCCGCCTGGTCGAATATCTCGACCACAGGGGTCAGGCCCGGCATCCTGGCGATGTCGACGAGCTGCTTCAGATGGGCGGCGTCGTCGCACATGCGGGCGATGAGCAGCACGGCCGAGGCCGGGCTGGACGCGGTCATGGCCACCTGGAGCGGGTCGAATATGAAGTCCTTGCGCAGGAGCGGCAGTCCCGATCCGTTCATCATGAAGAGGAAGTCCGGGGTGCCCTTGAAGTACTTGTGTTCGGTCAGCACGGAGATGGCGGCCGCGCCGTTTTTCGCATAGGCGTCGGCGAAGTCCAGGGGGTTGGCGTCCGGTCGCAATACGCCCCGGCTGGGGCTGGCCGGTTTGAACTCGGCGATGATTGCGCCCGGCCCCTTGGCCCGGATGGCGTCGATGAAGGAGGGGCGTTCGCCCCGGAAGGCGGCGGGAATGCGTCCCGCCGCGAAGTCCTTGTGCAGCGACTCGATTTCGAGCCGCTTGGCTTCACGGAATTTATTCAGCATAGGGGATTCCTTTTGTCAGTCCGGCATGTACCACGTCGCGGGCGATATCGGCGCATTCGGCCATGGTGCCCTTGTCCAGCAGATTCAGGCACCCTGCCAGATTGAGGGCCACCATGTCCATCATGGCCTCCGGCCCCTTGCCCGCCAGGATGGCTCTGAGCTTGGCAACGGCGTCCTCTTTGCCGGTAACGCGCACGTCGTCGGGAGAGTGGCGCGGGAAGCCCAGGGTTCCGGGATCGACCACCGCCTTGTCCATGCGGCCGTCGTCGATGATGTAGCCCCGGTTTACGCCCCAGGTGGTCAGCTCGTCGAAGCCGCCCGCGCCCGCGAAGATGAGGGCGCGGCGCACGCCGGTCAGGAGCAGGGTCTCGCCCATGAGGAACAGCCGCTCGGGATCTCCCACGCCTATGAGCTGGTGCGACGGGCGGATCGGGTTGAGCAGCGGTCCCATGAAGTTGAACAGGGTGCGGATGCCGAGCTGTTTGCGCACGGGCATGATGTGCTTGAAGGCCGGGTGGTAGGCCGGGGCGAACAGGAAGGCGAAGTTGTATTTCGCGAGTCCCTCCGCCGCTTCCTCCGGGGTCTGTTCCAGCGGGATGCCCAGTCCTTCGAGGGCGTCGGCTGAGCCGCAGGAGGACGACAGGGCGCGGTTGCCGTGCTTGGCCACGGTGCAGCCCATGTCCGCCAGGAACAGGGACACCGCCGTGGAGTTGTTGAAGGAGTGCTGGCCGTCGCCGCCGGTCCCTACGGTGTCGAAGATGGGGTTCTCGGGCGTGGCCTTGACGCCGGGAATGGTCCGGGCGTGGGCCAGGCAGGCGCGCACGCCCGCGGCCAGGTCCGTGGAGTCTTCGCCCTTGGCGCGCAACCCCATGAGGAATGCCCCGGCCTGGGCTTCGGTCAGGTTGCCGGTCATCAGTTCCGCGAACATGAAGTCCGCCTGGTCGTCGGTCAGGGCTTTTTTCTGGGCCAGTATTTCAAGTATTTCGGCTACGGTCATGATTCTATCCTTCTATTTTGAGGAAGTTTGCAAGGAGCTTGGGGCCTTCGGGGGTGAGGATGGATTCCGGATGGAACTGCACGCCGTGCCACGGCCGGTCCTTGTACTGCAATCCCATGACCTCGCCTTGTTCGGTGCGGGCCGTGACCTCGATCTTGTCGGCGGCCTTCTCGGCCGGGACGATGAGGGAGTGGTAGCGGCAGACCGTGAACGGGGAAGGCAGTCCTTCGAATACGCTTCGGCCTTCGTGGAAAACCTCGGAGGTCTTGCCGTGCATGATCCGCCCGGCGCGTTCCACGGGTGCGCCCGCGAAATGGCCCAGGGTCTGGTGGCCCAGGCAGACGCCGAGGACCGGCGTTTCCTTGGGCAGCCGCGCCAGGAACTCCAGGCAGAAACCCGCGTTTTCCGGGTTGCTCGGCCCGGGGGAGAGGCAGACGCGCTCCAATTCGCCGCTTTCGGCCAGTTCCAGGATTCGTTTCCGGTCGTTGCGGATGACCACGGGGTCGGCTCCGAGCTGCTGGAACGCCTGCACCAGATTGAAGGTGAAGGAGTCGAAATTATCGATCAGCAAAAACATCGGTGCCTCCCTTGCCGGTGATGACTTCGAGAATCACACGGGCCTTGTTGTTGCATTCAACCCATTCGGCCTCGGGGTTCGAATCGTAGACGATTCCCGCGCCCGCCTGCCAGTGGCAGACGTTGTCCCTGATCCACATGGAGCGGATGGTGATGCCGGTGTCGAGACTGACCTCGCCGTCGTCCAGGCCCATCCAGCCTATGCAGCCTCCGTAAGGGCCGCGCGCTTCGGGTTCCAGGTCGGCGATGATCTCCATGGCCCGAATCTTGGGCGCGCCGGACAGGGTTCCTGCCGGGAAGGTGGCCTGGAGCACGTCCACGCCGTCGAGCCCGTCCTTGAGTTCGCCTTCCACGTAGGAGGTCAGGTGCATGACGTGGGAGAATCTTTCCACGTTCATGAACTTTTCCACGGTCACGGTGCCGGGCTTGGATATTCGGCCCAGGTCGTTGCGGCCCAGGTCGACGAGCATGACGTGTTCGGCCCGCTCCTTGGGGTCTGACAGGAGTTCCTGCTCCAGGCGGATGTCCTCCTTCTCGGTTTCTCCGCGCCAGCGGGTGCCTGCGATGGGGCGCACTTCAAGGCTGCCGCGCGCGGAGCGGACCATCATCTCGGGAGAGGAGCCGAGCAGGGTGGTGCCGCAGGTCTTGCCCATGGACGGGCAGTCCGGGAATTTCATGTAGAACATGAACGGGGAGGGGTTGGCCTGGCGGAGTCGGCGGTAGATCCGGAACGGCTCGTCGGGCAGGGGCATCGAGAACCGGGTGGACAGGACCACCTGGATGCATTCGCCCTCGGCGATGAGCTCCTTGCACCGCGCCACCCCGGCCATGTATTCCTCCTTGCCCGGATGCACCTCGGGCGCGCCGGTCTCGGGCGCGGCCAGGTCGCCGCCCCACTGGATCGGTGCGGGCATGGGCGTGGCTCCCTCGTCCAGGGAGAGATAGCAGCAGGAGTGGCGCAGGTGGTCGAAGAGGACCATTTGGCCGGGCAGGACCAGGCACGCCTCGGCGTCCTCGGGCCTGCACACATCTTTCAGTTTGCGTTCGAACATCCCGGCCACGCCGTAGCCGAAATAGCCGTACAGGCCGCGCGTCAGTCCGGGCAGCCCGTCGCGGCCGATGGCCGGGGAGGTGCCGGTGGCCTCCTGTTCGATGGAGAGATGTTTGACGACTTCCTTGATCCCGGCCAGGAAGTCCATGCCCTCGAACTCCTTGAGGGGCGCGAGACGCTCGTCGGAGGCCTCGACCACCAGCCTGCCGTCCACGGGGTGGAGCATGAGGCGGTAGTCGAAGGCGATGAGGGAATAGCGGCCGAGCCGCCCGTCAACCTCGGCGGATTCCAGGAGAATGCCGGGCTGGTCGCCCACCAGTCCCATGTAGAGGGAGATGGTGGTCTGCACGTCGGCAGGCATCCATTTGCCGTGCTGCGTGATGGTTATTTTCTGCATTTTGTATCCTTCGCACTTCAGGCGCGCAGAGCGTGCGCTCCACTCGCAATGGTGCCGGTTTTGGCTGTTCTATTAATGATATGGCCTGGGTATGACCTGCCACCCTTTGATCTTCTTGTGGTTTTCCCATTTCTTTCACGTTCCGTTCATCATATTCTCCTTAAAAATAAAGCCGCACCCTTGGTCGGGGTGCGGCTTCGGTTACAGGTGTAATCGTGTGCCCGGCGAAACGCCGCACCCCATCAATAAGACTTTTCGTTGCGCCACCACCACTGCGCCCGGTCGGCGAGCAGATCGAGATCGCCGCCGGCGGCCAGGCTGAGGTAGGACATGAACTTGCGGCTGACTTCCTGAAGGAACGGGTTGGCCTCCGAGATGATCTCGAAGAGCTCCATGTCCTGGTTCAGCATTTTCGCGGCGGCATCGAGCCTGCGCCGGAAGGACGGGGTGACGAAATTGCTGATGCCCTCCACATCCCGGGCCGCGGCCAGAAAGGCCACGGTGGATGTGTAGTTCAGGCCCTGGATGTAGGCCATGGCCCGGTCGTGTTCTTCCGGGTCGGAGGCGAAACAGTGGTAGCCGCAGCGGGTGAACAGGTCGGCCACCAGTGCCGCGGCGTCCGCATCGCGGTCGCGGCCGGGCATGACCGCCACCCTGGGCTCGAATCCCTCGGGAACGACGGGGCCGAACAGAGGGTGCGTGCCCACCACAGGCCCTTCATAGCGGGCCGTCATGGCCTTCACGGGCATGACCTTCACGGAGCCTACGTCGCAGAGGATGGCCGTTCGGCCAAGCCTCGGCAGCATACGGTCGAGCACGGCGTCCATGGCCGTGACGGGCACGCTGAGCAGGAGCAGGTCGCAGCCGTCGAGGGCCGCGCGCACGTCCTCGTCCGAGGATTCCCGGTCCAGGCGCGCGACGTTCAGGCCGAGGGCCGCGAAGTCCGCCGAGAAGCGGCCGCCCATCTGCCCGTTTGCGCCCACGACGGCGATGTTGTGTATTTCCGTTGCCATGATTTATTTCGGTCCTTGCGCGATTAGCCGACGATCTTTTTCCACTCGTCGAAGAAGCCCGGGAAGGATTTGTTGACGCATTCCGGGTTGTCGAAACCGACCTTGGCCCCGGCCAGTTCGAACAGGGCCATGGCCATGGCCATTCTGTGGTCGTTGTAGGTCTTGAATTCCACTTCACCGTCCCGAAGGGGGCGGCCCGGGCGGATGGAGAGCGAATCGTCGGAGGCTTCGGCCTCGCAACCGGCGCGCGTCAGTTCGGCGGCGCAGGCGGCCAGCCGGTCCGTCTCCTTGAGGCGGAGATGGGCCACGTTCTCAATGGTCGTCGGAGTGGAGGCGAAGGCGGCCGCGGCGGCCACGGTGGGCACCAGGTCCGGGCAGCGGCCCATGTCGACCCGGATGCCGCGCAACCGGCTCGGCTCCACCAGGATGCCGTCGAAATTGACCTTGATGGACGCGCCCATCTGGCTGAGGATATCCATGATCGCCCGGTCGCCCTGGAGAGAGTCGGCGGCCAACCCCTTGAGGAGCACCGGACGCGAACCGACTGCTCCGGCGGCCAGGAAATAGCTGGCGTTGGACCAGTCGCCCTCGACCATGTAGCCGGTGTTTTCGTAGCCGGTGGGCTTGACGATGAATCGGACCTGGCCGGGGGTCACGCCCTTGATCGAACGCCAGGGCACCTCCTTCCAGGCGCGGTCCTCCTTGATCTCCACGGCGAATCCGGCCTTGAAGTCTTCCATGATCCGCAGGGTCAGGGCCACGTAGGGCCAGGACACGGCCTTTTTGCCTGTTACCGAAATAGTCGTCTCGTGGTCCGCCATGGGCGCTCCCAGGAGCAGGCCGGACAGGTATTGGCTGCTTTCCTCAAGGGTTATGTCCACGCTCTTCTTCCGGTATCCCCCGGCGGTCATGATGAAGGGAAGGAATCCCTCTTTCCCCTCGAAATCGAATTTGGCTCCCAGGCTCGACAGGGCGTCGGTCAGTTCGGCCATGGGGCGTTCATGCATACGCGGCGCGCCGTGAACCCGGAAAACGCCTTTGCCCGCGGCGGCCACGGCGGTCATCAACCGGCAGGTGGTGCCGGACTCGTGCATGAACAGTTCCCGAGGTGTCTCATCCTTGTGCTTGCCGTCCGCATTGGCCCCTTTCGGGCCGTCCTCCATGCCCGTGACCACCAGCTTGCCGTCCTTTTCCTCGATGACGGCCCCGCAGGCCGTGAGGCAGTCGCGGGTGCGGTGTATGTCTTCGGAGTCGAGGACCGAACTGATATGGGACACGCCTTTGGCCAGGGTGGCGGCGATCAGTGTGCGGTGGGAGAGGGACTTGCTGGCCGGAGCGTTGACGATGATCGGATCTTTGGTCATTGGAGTTCCTCCTGAGTGGGGTAGGTGCCGAGCACGCGCAGTGTAAGGCATTGGTCGCGGATGTCGTCCAATACGTCCTGGTAACGGTCGCCGCCCAGATCGCAGGCCAGGTCGGCGAAGAAGACGTATTTCCATTTTTCGCCCCGGAAGGGACGGGATTCAAGCTTGGTCACGTTGATGCCCTGGTGGGCCAGGGTGGTCAGCACGCGGGCCAGCGCGCCCGGCCGGTTGGGCGTGGTGAACAGGATGGAGGTCTTGTCGCGCTTGTCCTCCTGGGACGGGGCCGCGCCGATGATGACAAAGCGGGTCCAGTTGTCCGGCAAGTCCTCGATGGATTCGGCCAGGATGTTCATGGCGTGCATGTCGGCCAGCTTGCGGTGTCCGATCACGGCGGCGGCCTTTTTGCCCGCCACAGCTTCGGCCGCTTCGGCCGTGGACTCCATGGGGATGGTCGGGACGTCGCGCAGATGGGAGTGGAGCCATTCCCGGCATTGGCCAAGGGGTTGCGGGTGCGAGTAGATAACCTCCACATCCTCCACCTTATCGGCCCGGGAAATGAGGCAATGGCTGATGCGGCTGAAAACCTCGGCCTGGATGTAGACCTTGTATTTCATGAACAGGTCCACCACCTGCCCAACGGTGCCTTCGATGGAATTTTCGAGCGGGATGACCCCCAACTCGGCTCCTTCTTCGGCCACGGCCCGAAATATCTCTTCAAAGTTGTTCTTGGGGGTCAGGGAGGCGGACGACCCCATATGCTCGACCGCCGCGAAATAGGAGAAGGTGCCTTCCGGGCCGAGATAAACTACCCGTTCGGGCCGCTGGAGGTGGCGCGACGAGCTCATGATCTCGCGGTAGATGGTGCGCAGGTGCTTGTCCGGCAGCGGGCCGGGCGAGGAATTGGCGATCTTGTCCATCACTTCCTGCTCGCGGAACGGCTTGTATATGGATTCGCCCTTGGCCGCCTTGTAGCGGCCGACGCTCAGGGACAGCCTGGCCCGCTGATTGAGCAGGTCCACGATCCGCTTGTCCAGCGAGTCGATGGAATCCCGCAGTTCCCCGAGGTCGGGAATATCGTTTTGGTCTTTCGTGTCAGCCATGTCTTCTCCAGGAGCGCCTTCGGGCGTTTGTGTACCGCCTTGGGCGGCGGGTGCTTTCTCCGACCCTTCCAATAGGTGTTTTCGCGCTTTCGTCGAGTCCGTGCGCCGTCGGCATCGCCATGTCTTTGCGCGGATTCGTGTCACTCATTACGATAATGCGTCATCGAACGCATTTTCTCAATCCCCGCGTTCACCGAATCGTCAGGGGAACCAGGGAAATGGGGCCTGGCCTAGCCTTCCTTGATATCTTCCTTGATGCGCATACCGAAGTGGCGTCCGGCCTCGTCGGTGCGGACCAGAATCTTGTCGCCGACCTTGAGCGTGACCACGGACACGGGCTCGCCTTTGTCCGAAACCACGCGGATGGTCTCTGCGTTTTGCAGGAACACCTGGCCGGTCTTGGTCCTGTCGCCGGTCTTCACCTCGGCGGTGATGAGCAGCATGGGCCGGACTTCGACCTTGACGCGGCCCACGGTGGCCAGGGAGGTGGTCCCGTTCGCGTTCACGATGAGCACGTCCGTGCCTGCCGCGAGTTCCTCAAGATAGGTGGTCTTGTCGCCGGGCATCTGGGCATAGGCGTGGACCGCGCCCGCATTGATCCGGAAGGGGCGTGCGGCCACATAGGGATTGGACTCGGTTTCGGCATGGACGAGGAAGGAAAAGGCGCTGGAGTTGCCGATGAGCATCCCCTGTCCCTTTTTCAGCATGGAGATGGTGTCCACGCAGACTCGGTGTCCCATGCCGGTGGGCTCGATGGCCGTGACGATGGCGGTTTGCAGTTCCATGGTTCCCTGGGAGAGTTTGAGTTCGGCGATGATCCGCTTCAGGTCGGCTCCGCCTTCGGGCAGGACCACGATGGTGTCGCAGCCGCGTTCGAGGATTCCGGCGGCGAGCAGGGCGCGGTCGAGGGATTCGCATTCCAGGGCCAGGGATTCCACCTGGGCGAGGATGTTTTCCACGGGGATGATTTCCCAACCTTTTTTGAGGACGACGTCCTTGCCTGCCTTGATCGCCTTGACCGCCGCGTCTTCGTCCGCCTTTTCAGTCAGTTCCACGACGGGCATGTCCTCGGGAGTGATGACGGTGACGCGGCCGAGCGCCCTGACCGCTTCAGCGTGGTCCTTTTCGACCATGACGGCGTCCACGCCGGATTCGAGCGCCAGGGTTACGAGGTTTTTGTCGAAGGGCACAGACTTGAGGATGATTTTTTTCATGGCTGCTTCGCTATGCGTTGAGATGGTTAAGGGCGGCCTCGACGGATTCGTCGTTGTGGACGACCATGTTCAGCGCCTCCACCAGGCGGGTGGGATTGTCGTGCTGGAAGACGTTGCGGCCCACGGACAGGCCTGCGCCTCCGGCTTCCAGGGAGTCGTGCACCATTTGGAGGAACGCCTCGGTGCTGTCGAGTTTAGGGCCGCCCGCGATGACTACCGGGACACAGCAGGCGTCGCATACGCGGGAGAAGGACTCGATGTCGCCGGTGTAGTTGACCTTGACCACGTCCGCGCCCAGTTCGGTGCCCACGCGGGCGCAGTGGGCCACGATCTCGGGGGCGTATTCGTTGTCCACCTTGGGGCCTCGTGCGTAGACCATGGCCAGGAGCGGGATGCCCCAGTTGGATGCGTCGGAGGATATTTTGCCGAAATCGTTAAGCATGGCGGCTTCGGTCTCGTCGCCGAGGTTGCAGTGGATGGACACGGCGTCCGCGCCGAGCCGGATGGCGTCCTCTACGGATGCGACCAGGGATTTTGCATTGGGGAAGGGGGAGAGGGATGTGGAGGCGGAGAGGTGGACGATGAGGCCGATGTCCTTGCCTTCGGCGCGGTGGCCGCAGCGGACGAGACCTTTGTGTTCAATGACGGCGTTGGCCCCTCCGTCGACGACCTTGCCTACCGCCTCGCGCATGTCGACCAGTCCGTCGATGGGGCCGACCGTCACGCCGTGGTCCATCGGGACGATGATGGTCCTGCCTGTGTTGCGGTTGAAGATGCGCTCCAACCTGATGGCTTTTCCGATGTGCATGTTGTTTCTCCTCTGAAGTTTGTTTCCTCAAGGAGCCGGGCTGGACCGGCGGCCGGTGAAAAAAACAAGGGCCGCCGGCTTTCGCCCGCGGCCCTTGAAGAAGTTATCTATCGGTTGTGTGATCCACCAAAAGGTTACACAGCGCCTCTTCCAAGCCCGCGAGCGTGGCTATACCAATACCAAAAGTAAAAGTTGGAAAAGTATGCGGAGGTAACGATGGAGGTTTTCATGGCTTCTAGAGCTACACCCATGGGGCCAGTCTGTCAACAAAAAGATATGTTACGATTTCAAGGAGATAGCGTTATATGTATTATAAGTTCGCGACCGGCGGTCATTTTTGTGTGGTTTGACATTTTTTTACAAATTGACAATTTTGATGCATTTTCCACCCTGCAAAAATGTACTTTATGACAAAAATGCAAAAAATGAGCTATTTTTAATCGCTGGAAAGTGGCGATTTTACATGAATAGCGACAAAAAACGTATTTGGCACGACTCTTGATAGAAGGAGGGCAGGTTAGAAACGCATTCCATTCAAAGAGGAGTATCGCAATGTTTTCGAGAAAGTCCCCGACCCATGTTTCCAAGAGGCTCGCCATCGGCGCGGCCGTATTGGCGGCAACCCTGGCCCCCACCTTCGCCTATGCCCAGGACGTGGAGCTGCTCACCCAGTCCAACGCCAACATCCTTTGGACGTTGATCGCCGCCTGCCTGGTCATGATTATGCAGGCAGGATTCGCCTGTGTCGAGGCCGGATTCACCCGGGCCAAGTCCGCAGGCAACATCATGATGAAGAACTTCCTGGACTTCGCGGCGGGGTCCATCGTCTTCTTCCTGTTCGGCTTCGCCGTCATGTTCGGCCTGGATGCGGGCGGGTTCATAGGCACCTCCGGATACGCGCTGAGCGGCGTGGCCGAGGGCGACATGATGTGGACCTACACCTTCTGGTTCTTCCAGTCCGTGTTCGCCGCCACCGCCGCCACCATCGTCTCGGGCGGCATGGCCGAGCGCACCAAGTTCGGCAGCTACATCGTCGTTTCCATCGTCATTTCCGGTTTGATCTACCCGATCTCCGGCCACTGGGCGTGGGGTTCCCTGTGGTTGGGCGATGACGGTGCGGGCTGGCTGGAAGCCCTCGGCTTCTGTGATTTCGCCGGTTCCTCCGTGGTCCACTCCGTGGGCGGCTGGGTCGCCCTGGCCGGAGCCCTGGTGCTCGGCCCGCGCATCGGCAAGTATTCCGAGGACGGAAAGGCCAAGGCCATTCCGGGTCACAACATCCCGCTGGCAGGCCTGGGCGTCTTCATCCTCTGGTTCGGCTGGTTCGGCTTCAACCCCGGCTCCACCACCACCGCCGACGACACCATCGGCCTGATCGCCATGAACACCTCCCTGGCGGCTTGCGGCGGCACCCTCGGCGCCATGTTCATCTCCTGGTTCCGCTACGGCAAGCCCGACATCTCCATGACCATGAACGGCGCATTGGCCGGTTTGGTCGGCATCACCGCACCTTGCGCCACCGTCACTCCCGGCCCCTCGATCCTCATCGGCCTGGTGGCGGGCGTGCTGGTCGTCATGTCCATCGAGTTCATCGACAAGGTCCTCAAGATCGACGATCCGGTCGGCGCGGCTTCGGTTCACGGCGTCTGCGGCGCGTGGGGCACCATCGCCTGCGGCCTGTTCAACACCGACGGCGGCCTGTTCTTCGGCGGCGGCATGGGACAGCTCGGCGTGCAGCTCATCGGCGCGGGCACCTTCTTCGTCTGGGCCTTCGGCTGCGGCTTCATCCTCATGAACATCGTCAAGGCGATCTTCGGCATCCGCGTGACCAAGGAAGAGGAGCTCAAGGGTCTGGACATCGCCGAGCACGGCTCCGAGTCCTACAACGGCTTCCAGCTCTTCAGCAACGAGTAGTCGAAGCGCAACCAGAGATCATTCAAGGAGAATAATAAAATGAAGCTCATCATTGCATACATCAGGCCCGAAAAGCTCAACGACGTGAAGCAGGCCCTGTACGCCAAGGAAATCTATTCCCTGTCCGTGACCAACATCCTCGGTTCCGGACGCCAGAAGGGGTTCACCGAAACCTACCGCGGCGTGCAGATGGAAGTGAACCTGCTTAAGAAGGTCCGTCTCGAAATCGGCGTGAACGACGATTTCGAAGCCAAGGCGATCGAAGCCATCCTGGCCTCCGGGCAGACCGGCACCGAGGGCGACGGCGTGATCTTCGTAACCGAACTGACCAAGGCCCTGCGCATCAGGACCGGTGAGGACGGGATTCTCTAGAGCGGATTGCGACAATATAGCCGGGGCGGCCCGATCGGGCCGCCCCGGCAAAAAAGCGGCAAGGCACACGGAACCAAAAGCGTTAACGGCCGACAGGCAAGATATTTCAAGGTTGACCGAAGTGCCTGACATACAAGAGATCATTGAAAATCGCTTCCTGGTCACGCATTTCCAGCCCCAGGTCTCCCTCAAGAGGAAGGCGGTCGTCGGGCTGGAGGCGCTGAGCAGGGGGTTCGACCCCCAAAGCGGAGAAATCATACCTCCTACCCTGCTGTTCGAGCAGGCCCGGGACAGGGCATCCCGGCTCGCCCTGGACCGGGCCTGCCGAACCAACGCGGCGGAATCCTTCGCCGCTCTTCACAGAAGGGACAAGGGGTTGATGCTCTCCATGAACATCGACGCCTCCTGCATTAACGAGGAGACGCGCGGCTCCTGCCATCTGCTCAACCTGGTCGCCCGCTGCGGAATCAGTCCCGCAAACGTCATCATCGAAATCATCGAGTCCCGATGCGAGGATATCGAAGCCCTCATAACTTTCGTGCGATTCTACAGGGAGCGCGGCTTCCTTATCGCGCTTGACGATGTGGGGGCGGGATTTTCCAATCTGGACCGCATCCCCATTCTCAAGCCGGACGTCATTAAGCTGGACCGCTCTTTGGTAAGCGCCGTGGACCGGCACTTCCACAAACTGGAGGTGGTCCGCAGCTTCGTTCAGATGTCCAACCGACTCGGCTGCCTGGTTCTGGCCGAGGGAGTGGAGACGGCCGAGGAGGCCATGTGCCTGCTCTCCAACGGGGTGGACGTGTTCCAGGGATTCTATTTCGCCCGGCCCGCGCCGGGGCTGGACGCGGTGCCCGGCATGTCCTCCAAGGTCGATGCGCTGGCTGAGCGGCATCGGGAGAACCGCACCCAGCAGATTGCCGACGCCAAGCGGCTCTATTCCAGCTACGACCTGATCGTGCTGACCATGTGCCAGTCGCTGGCCGAAACGCCCGCCAAGGACACGGGGCCGGCATTGGCCGGTTTCATCGAAACCTATGATGTGGTGGAATGCCTTTACGTTCTCGACATGCGCGGGAACCAGATATCGGAAACTGTCTGCGATGAGCGGCGGCTCACGACCTGCAAGCGGTTCCTTTATGAACCCGCCGAGGTGGGGGCAGACCATTCGCTCAAGGAATATTTCCTGCCCATCCAGGCGGGGCTCGAAAAGTTCACCACCCGGCCATACATCTCCCTGGCCTCCGGCAATCTGTGCATCACCATCTCACACGTCTTCTATCACAAGAGCAGCGGCAGGCATCGTATTCTTTGCGTGGACATGTCGCGCGAGGATGAGCCCGCCTGCTGCCCGTAAAGTCGGTTCGCGGAGCGGAAACGACGAAAAAGGGGAGGGCCGTTCGGTCCTCCCCTTCGTTTTTCAACGCGAGTGATTCGACGTTACATGTCGAGAATCTTCTTGGCGGTCTCGTCCATGATGTCGGTGATGAAGCCGATGCCGGTTTCCCGTTCGGTTTCGCGGTTGCCCGAGGCGATGTCCGCGCGGCTGATTTCTTCGAGGCGGAACTTGCGCGCTCCGCACATGAGCTGCTGCAGGGCTGCCGACAACTTGTCCACCAGGCTCCAGATGCCGACCGCGCCGAGGGGGATGTTCTTCATCTCGTCCGCGCCGACGTACTTTTCAACGTCCTGGTAGCAGGCGTAGATTTCCTCGGGAGTCTTGCCGTAATTGGTGACGGAGGCGGGGAGCTTGTCCCAGTTGCCGTGGACGGCGGCGCGCCGTTCGGGGAAGAGCGCGCCTTCGATGTTGGCTCCCAGGAAGCCGGGTATCATCATGGCGCGTCCCATGCAGATCATCTTGGCGTAAGGTGCGCCCAGGGCCAGCGCCTTGAAGATGTTGCTGCCCTTGGCGAAACCTCCGGCAAAGGACAGGTCCACCACGCGCTTGCCGCGAGCCGCCAGGCGGGAAGCGTACTCGTGGGCCTTGGCGTGGAGCAGGATGGAGGGCACGCCCCAGCTTTCCATCATGTTCCAGGGGCTCATGCCGGTGCCGCCGCCGGAGCCGTCCATGGTCAGCAGGTCGAGTTCGGCCTCGGAGGCGAACTTGATGGCCATGGCCAGGGCTTCCATGCCGTAGGAGCCGGTCTTCAGGGAGATGCGCTTGAAGCCGAGCTTGCGCAGATACTTGATCGAGTTCATGAACTCGTCGCGCACCTGCTCGTAGGTGGACAGGTTCGTGTAGCCGAGCCTGCTGTGCCTGGCGAAATGCTTGATCGATCCGCGGGCGTAGCCGTCCTTGACCTCGGGCTTCTCGGGGTCCGGGTCGACGAGGTAGCCGCGCTTCTTGAGGAACTGGGCGTATTCGATGCTGGAAACTTCGATCTCGCCGCCGATGTTCTTGGCTCCCTGACCCCATTTGAGCTCGATGATGACCTTGTCGCCGTACTTTTCGGCCACGTATTCGGCCACGCCGTTGCGGGTGTCCTCTACGTTCATCTGCACGATGATGGCGCCGTAGCCGTCATAGTAGCGCATGTAGGTGTCGATGCGGCGTTCCAGTTCCGGGGCCTTGCGGATGCGTCCGTTGCTGATCTCGGCATCGCGGTCCACGCCGACGACGTTCTCGCCGATGACGATGGGGGCGCCCACCAGGGCGCAGCCTACGGCAAAGGCGTCCCAGTACTTGGCGGCGATGAAGGTGGAGCCCAGCGCACCGGTCATGAAGGGCACCTTGCATTTGGTGATTTCATGCGCGCCGAAGGAGGTCTCCAGGCTGACGTCGGTGAAGAGCAGGTCGGCATCGGTGTTGGCCGCGCCCATCGCGCCGTAGTTCAGGCCCTGAATTCTGAGGGAATTGTAGGACACGCCCACATGGGTGGTGTTGCCGCTGCCCGCGGTGACCATACCGAAATCGCGGGGGTAGAGGATTTCGCGTCCGCGCATTGACGAGAGCCATGTCTCGCATTTGCCCTGACAGTCGGCCCTGCACAGGGTGCAGAGTCCGGATTCAATGGCGTTGCCTCGGTTGACGCTGCCGATGACGTCATTGCTTTTGGGGTAGTTGTTCATTCGAGCTCCAAATGGAATCAAGAGTAAGTTGAAATTGAACAAGTCTGTAATAAAGGTGAAAATCCCTAGCAGGAAGATGTAGGAAAGTCATTAAAAAATGCCATTTTTGGGTAACAATAGGCTACAAAATAGTATTTTTTTATCATTTTGTACGAAACAGGGGGACTGGTGCGGAAGGCGAGGGGCCGTGCCGGGCGGCGATGTGTCGTGGCGGGCGCAATGACTGGTCGCCGCCGGGCGGAGGATGGGAAAAAGGGGGCGGGAGCCGTGCTCCCACCCCCAAGGGTATGTCTGCCGTATGGTTGGTGCTAGATCTTGCAGGCGGTGCGCAGATCGTCCACGGCGTCGGTCGCTTCCCAGGTGAATTCGGGGAGCTCGCGGCCGAAGTGGCCGTAGTTGGTGGTCTTGCGGAAGATGGGACGACGCAGCTTGAGCCGTTCCTGGATGAAGTAGGGGCGCATGTCGAAGACTTCGGTCACGGCCTTGGTCAGATGCTCGTCGGAGACCTGGCCGGTGCCCCTGGAGCTGACGACCACGGAAACCGGCTCGGCCACGCCGATGGCGTAGGCGATCTGGACTTCGCATATGTCTGCCAGGCCGGAAGCGACGACGTTCTTGGCCACATAGCGGGCCATGTATGCGCCGGAGCGGTCCACCTTGGACGGGTCCTTGCCGGAGAACGCGCCGCCGCCGTGCGCGCCCGCGCCGCCGTAGGTGTCGTTGATGATCTTGCGTCCGGTCAGGCCGCAATCGCCCACGGGGCCGCCGATGACGAACCGGCCGGTGGGGTTGATGTAGGTCTTGAGCTTGTCGTCGATGAGCTCCTCGGGCAGGGACTTCATGATGACTTCCTGCAGGATGGCTTCCTTGAGGTCGGCGTAGGCGATGTGCTCGTCGTGCTGCGAGGAGACGACGACGTTGTCGATGCGCACGGGCTTGCCGCTTTCGAACTGCACGCAGACCTGGGTCTTGCCGTCCGGGCGCAGGAAGTCGAGAATGCCCTCCTTGCGCACGTAGGTCAGGCGGCGGGACAGCTTGTGGGCGTAGTAGATGGGAGTGGGCATGAGCGTCGGGGTCTCGTTGGTGGCGAAACCGAACATCATGCCCTGGTCGCCCGCGCCCTGTTCCTCGGGCTTGGTGCGGTCGACGCCCTGGGCGATGTCGGGGGACTGCTTGTCGATGGACGAGATGACCGCGCAGGTCTGCCAATCGAAGCCCATGGTGTCGGAGCTGTTGTAGCCGATGCCCTTGATGGTCTCGCGGACGATCTCCGGGAAATCGGCGAAAGCGGTGGTGGAAATCTCACCGGCGATGAAGGCCAGCCCAGTGGTGACCAACGTTTCACAGGCAACTCGGGCATTCGGGTCCTGGCCGATGATGGCGTCCAGGATGGCGTCGGAAATCTGGTCTGCGACCTTGTCGGGGTGGCCTTCGGTCACGGATTCGGAAGTGAAAAGGTATTTGCCTTCGATCTGCATCGGGTCCTCCTTCAGGGATGCTGCGTGCTACGCCTGGAAATCCTGGTTGATGAGCTCGCACTCGAGGATTTCGTCGATAGTGTTGTTCTTGCCGGCGACCACGACTCTGGGTTTGCGGGTCCTGGCCTCGTTCTCGTCCAGCCACATGAAGGCCGCGATGATAACGCGCTGACCGACTCCGCCCTTGTGGGCGGCAGCCCCGTTAAGGCAGATTTCGCCGGGCGCGCCGGGGATGGCGTAGGTGGTCAACCGTTCGCCGTTGTCCAAATTGTACACGTCGACCTGCTCGTAGGGCAGCAGCCCGACGGACTTCATCAGTTTCGTGTCGATGGAGATGCTTCCCCGGTATTCCAGGTTAGCGCAGGTAATGGTGGCGCCGTGAATCTTGGCGCTCAAAAAACATCTTTGAGCCACGATTATTATACCTCTAAGAGTATATTGTCGATGAGCCGGGCCTTGCCCATTTGCACGGCCACGGCGGCCAGCGCGTTGCGGGCTATGGTCTCGACGGGGGAAATTTCGTCGGGGTCCACGATCTCGATGTAGTCCACCACGCCCATGGGCAGGGCGGCGGCGTACTCTTCGGTCAGGAACCGTTTCAGGGTTTCGGCGTCGCGTTCACCCTCGCGGACTTTTCCGGCCAGCTTGAGCAGCCCCTTGCGGATGTTCGGGGCGGCTGCGCGCTCGACGCCGGTCAGGTAGGCGTTGCGGGAACTCAGGGCCAGGCCGTCCTCTTCGCGGACGATGGGATGGCCGATGAGTCGGATCGGGATGTTCAGGTCGCGGACCAGGCGGCGGAGGATGGCGAGTTGCTGCCAGTCCTTTTCGCCGAACACGGCCGTTTCGGCCTGGGTGAGCATGAACAGCTTGGTCACCACCGTGCATACACCCCGGAAATGGACGGGCCGGCTTGCGCCGCAGAGGTGTTCGCCGAGTTTCGGCGCTTCCACCCAGGTGGCGTGGTTGTCCGCGTACATGGCTCCCGGTTCGGGGGCGAATACGAGGTCCGCGCCGTGGGCTTCGGCCTTGGCGCAGTCGCTCTCGAAGTCGCGGGGATAGGAGGAGAGGTCTTCGTTCGCGCCGAACTGGGCCGGGTTGACGAAGACGGAAATCACCAGCCTGTCGCACTCGGGCCGCGCCCGGTCGATGAGGGAGGTGTGTCCATTATGCAGGTAGCCCATGGTCGGAACGAGACCGATGGAAAGGCCCTGCTTGCGCCAAGCCAGGCATTGGCGCTGCAATTCAGTCGGATTTGTGATGATTTTCATGGTTTGCCTCGAATCTTGGTGAACACCTGACAGATTTGAAGTCGGGAGTCAAACAAAATGTTTATATCTGGATACATTGATATAGTTGCTCGAAGAAGGGCGGAAAGGGAAGTAAAAACGGGAGTTGTCACACTCGAATCCCCAAACTTTTGTTTGTGAAAAAACAGCCCCCGTAGTACCCTGCCATATTATGAGGACAAATAAGGACATCTTCTCGGACCGGGCCACGTCGCTCACTCCCCAGGAGCTGATCGACTTCGAGCACACCATCAAGGATTGCATGGCGGAGTTCGTTCCCTTTTCCTCCTACAGCCTGTTCTTCCCCCGGGAACGGTCGGATGTCATTCCCGATCCCGAGTTCCGCCGCGAAGACAACGAACTGATCCTGCCCATGGTCTTCAAGGGCGAGATGATGTGCTATTTCATCGCCAAGGGCGTGCGGCTCAAAGCCCCGTCCACGGCCCCCAAGTATCTCATGGCGCTGGCTTCGTCCGTGCTCGAAAAGCTGGCCCTGTACAAAAAGGCCGTGACCGATCCTCTTACCGGCCTGTATTCGCGGAATTTTTTTTTCGAGGAGCTGGAGCAGGCCATTGAGCAGGTTCAGGACTGCCTGGCCGCGGGCAGTTGCCGGGCGGCCGTGGAGGCCCGCGAACCGGAAATCACCTTTTCCGGCACGTTCGGGGTCATCTTCCTTGATCTGGACACGTTCCAGCCCATAAATGAACGGTACGGCTACCTCAAGGGCGACGATATCCTGGGCGAAGTGGGGCGGCTGCTCCATCTGGTTTGCCCCAAGTACACCACCGTGTCGCGCTTCGCCAACGACAAGTTCGCCATCCTGGTGCCCGATGCCAAGCCCCACGCGTGTTTCCAGCTTTCCGAGGTCATTCGCTCGGGGCTGAGCAAGCTCTCCTTCACCGATGACATCACCAACGACACCATTACCGTCACCGGCAGCCTGGGGTATGTCTGTTATCCGCAGGGCCTGGAGGGCGCGCAGTTCCGGCGCACTCCTTCCGAGCAGGCCCGCATGATCGTCCGCAAGGCGCGCAAGGGCGTGGCCGTGGCCAAGGATCAGGGCCGCAACCGGGTATTCGGTTATGCCGACATCCTGTCCAAGGGCGGCCGGGTCCTCGAAATCCTGCCCATGAACCGCATGGTCGTCTCCCTTGGCGAGGCGTCGGGGGCCAAGGTGGGCCAGCGTTTTCTGGTCCGTTCACCCAAGTCCGGCGGGGTCGCTTCCGCTTCCCTGACCGAGGACGAACGTATTTCCGGCCGCTATCCGGCCATGTACAAGGGCGAGGTGGTGCTGGTGGAAGTTCAGGATGACATCGCCTTTGCCGAGGCCCTGCATCTCGGGGACGCGGCTTGGTCCGTGGAGCCCGGCGACCGGCTCAATCTCATCGAGGGCGACGAGAGCCTGTTCTCCCCCGAGCAGGAGATTCGCGACGAGTCCATGCCGAGCCACGACGGCGCGACCCAGCTCCTCCGCTATGGCGAATTCGTTTCCTGGTTTTCCAAGGCCCGCCTCAAGCCGGAGGCCTTCGGCCTTTCGCTCATCCGCATACTGGATCAGCCCGAGGAGGGCGACCGCTATCAGGATGGCATGGATCACATGGCCCGTGACGTGGCCAGACTCGCCAAGGGCGTGTTCGGCGACTCGGCAACCGGCGGCCGTTTCGGTCTCAACGGCATGATTTTCTTCACGGAGGGCGTGGACCGGCAGACTCTCATGGACCGGTCCCTGGAACTTGAAAAGGTCGCCCTCAGAACCTTCGGCCTCAAGCTCGCCGTGGGCTCCTCGCGTTTCCCGTTCCTCAATTTCGATCGGGCGGACATGCTCGAAAATTGCCGCAAGGCCTTGGAGCACGCCCTGCTTTTGCCCGACCCCCGCGTGGCCGTTTTCGATTCCATTTCCCTCAATCTCTCTGCCGACCGCCGTTTTATGGATGGCGACATCTACGGCGCCATCGAGGAATTCAAGCTCGCCCTGCTCGACGACGACAACAACCTGCTGGCCCGCAATTCGCTCGGCATCTGCTATGCCCAGCTCGGCAAGTTCGAAGAGGCCCGCCATGAGTTCGAGCGGGTGGTGGAGCTGGATAAGAAGGATATCCTCGCTCTCTACAACCTCGGGTGGGCGAATCATCGTCTCGGCGACCTTGAGAGTGCGGAAAAGGCGTACCGCCAGTGCCTCAAGGCGGAGCCGGGGCATGTCTATTCCCTCATGCGGCTCGGCTCCATCGAGGAGAAGGCCAATCATCTCAAGAAGGCCGGGAATCTCTACAGAAAGGCCGCGGAACAGCCCGGCGGCGAACGCATGGTCCTCCGGCCCCTGGCCCGTGTGGCGTATCGTCTGGGAGACATCGAGGGGACCCGCGAATATCTCCATCTGGCGCTCAACGCCGACCACAACGACCATCAGGCCATGCACATGCTCGCCAAGCTTTATCTCGACCAGGGCGAAGACCCGCAGATCGCCGAAGTCCTGGCCCGCCAGTCCTCGGCATTGGCCCCCGGCGTCAAGGCCTACTGGGAAACCCTCGTCGAAGCCCTCGAAGCGCAGGGCAAAGGCGAGGAGGCCGCTCTCGTGGCCGCCCGTGCCGCGGGGTAGCGCGGAGCCCGGTGCAAGGGGGGCGCGGGAAGCCTCCGGCCCCCATCCTCTCTTTTCCCTAAACTATTTGGTGCCGCTTCGCGGGATGCGAGGCGGCTTTTTCTCGTCTTATCGGGGCTGCGTGTTCACGGCGGCCAACGCCTTGATGCGGGCGAGAACCGGAGGGTGGCTGTATTCGAGCCAGACCGTGAGCGGATGCGGGGTCGGATTGGAGAGGTGGGAGGCGGACATCTTTTTCAGGGCCGAGATCAGGGTGTCCGGGCGGCCCGTGGTCCGGGCCGAGAAAGCGTCGGCTTCGAATTCGTGCTTGCGGGAGAGCCGGTTAGCCGCGATGGAAAGGGCCAGGGAAAGCGGGGTGTAGAGCAGGACGAAGAAGACCAGCCCCGCGTATAGCGACTGGTGCTCCATGCCGAAGGCCGCGAACAGTCCTTCGGATTCCAGGAACAGGGACATGAGGTAGAAGATCACCCCGGTCTTGAGGATGCCCAAGGCGAGACCTTTCTTGATGTGTCCGAGCTTGGCGTGGCCCACCTCATGGGCCAGCACGGCCACGATCTCGTCGGCGCTCATTTCCTTGATGAGCGTGTCGAACAGGGCGATACGCCGCCGTTTGCCGAATCCCGTGAAAAAGGCGTTGCCCTTGGTGGACCGTTTGGAACCGTCCATGACGAAGATGCCGGACAGCTCGAACCCGGCCTTGTCGGCGAAGGCTTCGAGTTTGTCGCGCAGTTCGCCGTCTTCCAGGGGGGTGAACTTGTTGAACAGCGGCAGAATCCAGGTGGGCGCCACATAGGTCAGCCCCAGGGAGAGGATCACCGCGAACCCCCAGCACAGGAGCCAGGCGTAGGAGCCGGTCTCGCGCAGGAAGAGCAGGATGCCCGCCACAAGCGCTCCGCCGATGAGCGCGGTCAGGACGATGCCTTTGATTCTGTCCATGATGAAGGTGGAAACGGTGGTGGTATTGAACCCGAACCGTTTTTCCAGAATAAAGGTATGATACGTTTCGAAAGGCAGACCGATGAGGCCCGCGATCAATGCCAGCCCGCCGATGAACAGGAGGCCGGTAGGAATGGGGCCGACATCGGCGGCGCGCGCGATCAGGTCCAGGAGATTGAAACCGCCGAACAGGATTGCGGCCACCAGCACAACGGTGTTGCAGGTTTCGGACACCGTGGAGAATTTCATGGATTCCAAGGTGTAGGCCCGTGATTCGGCATAGGTTTTTTCGTCGAAGACATCGGACAGTTCCTCGGGCGGTGTCGGCTGCATGGCCTTGGCGGAAAGCCTGTCGGACAACATGCCCAGAAACCAGGCCGCAATCAGGGAACCGATGATGATGACGAGATAGATGTTCATGAAGCCCTCCCGGGGCTGAGACGGATCGCGTTGAATGATTACGCTATACGGATTCGTCTCCGGTCGTCAACCGGAGGCGGCTGAGTGTCGCCTAGAGGCTCGGAAATGCGGGATAATCGGGAGCGTGCTTGCCTATTTCCCGTGGCTGTATTAATTTACGGAAGTTGCTTACCGCTTTTCCCGAAACGAAGGAAGCCATGTCAGGAAGCCCCATGACCGCCAAGGAAATCCGCGAAGACATCGCGCGCGCCCGCGCCTACGCAAAGAAAAACGATTACCTGCGGACCCTCAAGTGCCTGGCCAACGCCATTCGGGGAATGGTCACCAGCCAAGTCTACGGGGTGGAAAAGTATGAGATTCAGGCCCATCTGGACGAGGCTTTGCGCGACCTGAACAAGATGAAGATGATTCAGAAGCTATTTCCGGACGGCCTCACGTATCGGAAGGGTAGGGAAAAGGCGTTTTTCCAGACCCTCATGCGGCTGCACCGCAAACTCGGGGAAGCCATGGAAAAGGCCCGTGTGGCCAAGCTGCGCAAGCGTCTGGCCGTGCTGGACGACAACCTCATCAAGGCCGCGCGGCTCATTCGGGCGGGTCAGCCGCTTGAAGCCCGCAAGCTCTACAGCAAGATCGCCGAGTATTTTCAGGATATCGACGGCATTCATTCGGATATCGGCAACCGCATGGCCGCCTTCGGCCTTTTTGCCGAGGCCGTGCCCTACCTGAACAGGGCCCTGGAAATCCAGAACAACGACGTGCGCGCCCACAATGCGCTCATCCTCTGTTACGAGGGAATGCATGAGGTGGACAAGGCCATAGCCGCCATCAAGGACGCCATGCGCTGGCTCGGCCCCGGCGAGAACCTCTACCTGCGTCTGGCCAAGCTGTACCTGACCAAGAGGGAGTGGGGAGAGGTCTTCAACAACGCCAAGGCCGCCCGGGACCGCAATCCGCTCAACTCCGAAGCGGCCGCGCTCATGAAGCAGGCCGAGCCCAAGATATTCGCCTCTTCCAAGGGCCGCGCCGTGAAAAAAACGCACGACCTGAATTTCTAGGCCGGCCCTGCCCATTTTCCCCCCCCCCGATCGAGGGGCTTTTTTTCGCGGATGCTTTGCGCCGTCCGGAGCCGGTGCGCGTGAAGAATGCGGGCGGGACCGGGAACGCTCATCAGGCACGCCCTGGTCCCGTCCGGTTTGGTGGAGGCTAGTTCGGGACGTTGAGATTTTTGCGGGCCAGCCGTAGGATCGATCCCTTGCCCGTGGCCGCGAGAAGATTGCCGTCACGGTCGAAGCTCAGGCCGGAGACCGGGCTGCCGCAGTCATACGTTCGCTTGACCGCGCCGTCGGCGGCGATCATGAAGATCAAGCCGGAAGCCGTGCCCACGAAAACCATGCGCGTCCGGTCAATGGCGAGGGCCGTGGGCGCTTCCACCCTGGCGTAGACCACCGGGTCGCCGTTTGGCGGAACGCACAGCACTTCGTTTGCCGCGCAGTCCGCAGTGTAGGCATTGCCTCGTCCGTCCAGGACCAGCCCGGCGGAGCCCGGCAGGTCGGAGCAGATCGTTTGTCCTTCCTCGCCCCCAAGTGCTGGGAGGACCGTTCCCGGCAGGATGGAGATGAGGATGAACGCCATGAAAAATGTCTTGATACGCGAACCGTTCTGCATATCGTGCCTCCTTTGCGTTGGAGCCACGGTAGAAATGTGTCATTAATATGTCCAATACATATTTACACGAAGATTAATATGGATTAGGTCTGAATAATGGAATTGAGACAGATCAACTATTTCATCGCCGTGGCCGAGGAACTGCATTTTGGCCGGGCCGCCGAACGGTGCCATATCGCCCAGCCTCCGCTGTCGCAGCAGATCAAGCGTCTTGAGGACGAGCTAGGCGTCACGCTCCTTGAGCGGACCAGCCGGAGGGTGTCACTGACCCCGGAGGGCAAGGAATTTCTCAAGCGGTGCAAGGACGTCCGCGACAGGCTGGCCGAGGCGGTCGTCTGCGTTCAGGATATGGCCAAGGGGTTGGAGGGCCAGTTGCGCGTGGGGTTCATCGGTCCTGCGTCGCTCTCCATGCTGCCCATGGCGATCCGAGCCTTCCGGGAACGCAACCAGCGCATCCGCTTGGATTTTTCGGCGCAATCCACCTCGGAGCAATTGCCGCTTCTGCGCGGCGACCGCATCGATATCGCCTTTGTCCGGTTGTTCGGCCACGACACCGGCGGGCTCAATTCCCTGCTGTTCCTGCGTGAGCCGTATGTCCTGGCTGTGCCGGACGGACATCCCTTCGCAGAACGGGAGGCTCTGGATATAACCGACCTCGAAGGCCAGCCGCTCATCTTCAACCAGCGTATCGCGCAGCCCGCCCTGTACCGGTCGCTGGTAGGCTCCTTCCACAAGGCTGGGTTCATGCCCAACATCGTTCAGGAAGTGAATACCGAGCAATCCACCGTGGCCTTGGTCGCCACCGGCCTGGGCTGCGCCCTAGTGCCCGCTTCCAGCGCGTCGGGCGGACGGAACGGTGTGGTCTTCAAGCCGCTTTCCGGCGATCTGCCCCAGTGGGAGATTACCGCTCTTTGGAAAAAAACAAATCAATCCGCAATATTGCAGAAATTCCTCGAAGTAGTCCGCGCATTCCGAAAGGTCGGTTAGGAACGGGAATGTTATAATCTGTGCGAAAACCTGTTTTTGGACAGGTTCGTGTTGTATGCTGCACCCAAACCCGCAATGAAGGAGGGTGCGTCATGCGCAAGTCACTGATTACGTTTTTGGCCGCGTTGATCGGATTATTGGCCATATGCGGCCCGGCTCCGTCCGCACTGGCCGAGTCCGGGCCGCTGACGGTCTGTCTGTCCGGATGTCGGCCCGGCGATGCCGAGTGCATCAACTGTTGCGCCGAAGCGTTTTCTTCGGAGGAGGAGCGGGCCGTTCTCGACGGCTACGTCGCCTGCACCAGGAAATGTGAATCGCTGGAAGGCCTCAAGGCTCTCATGTGCTGCCGGGATTGCCTGGAGCGGGCGAGTTCCGCCATTGGCCCGAATGCCCGGACCGCGGATTTCGATTGCCCCGAGTGGGTCGCGCCGGTTCCCTGCCCGGACTGCCAGACATGGAGTCTCAGGCGGCAGCAATGTGTTCCTGCTCCCAAAGAGCTTTGCGGAGAGACCAAATAGGGACGCGCCGGGACAATCGGCGTCCTTTCGCGATCGGTGTATGTGCCATCGACGCTTTTACTGTTTGAAGAGGAACATCAGGCGTTGAAGGCCGCTTCGCGGCAATAGCCGGGTGATTTAGCCTCCGGCGGGCAAGGGCTCGCACCCTTGCATCCCGGTATGCGCCTTCGGCGCGGGGGAATATATAGGTCTCAAAAAAACGGCCCCGATCCATGCGGATCGGGGCCGGGTTTTGTAAGCTGGGCTGAAAGCGCCGGGAGGCTTAGTACATGCCGCCCATGCCGCCCATGCCACCCATGCCGCCCATGCCGCCGGGCATACCGGCGGGAGCGTCATTCTTCTCGGGCTTGTCGGCGATGGCGCACTCGGTGGTCAGCAGCAGACCGGCCACGGAAGCGGCGTTCTGCAGAGCGGTGCGGGTGACCTTCTTCGGGTCGATGACACCGGCCTTGATGAGGTCTTCGTAGTTGTCGGTGGCGGCGTTGTAGCCGAAACCGGCCTTGCCTTCCTTGATCTTCTCGACAACGATGGAGCCTTCCAGACCGGCGTTGGCAGCGATCTGGCGCAGCGGCTCTTCCACGGCGCGGGCGATGATGTTGATACCGGCCTGCTCGTCGTCATCGGCAGCCTTGACCTTGAGAGCGGCCTTGCCTGCACGGGCCAGGACCACGCCGCCGCCGGGCACGATGCCTTCCTCGACAGCCGCGCGGGTGGCGTTCAGAGCGTCTTCCACGCGGGCCTTCTTCTCCTTCATCTCGGTCTCGGTGGCGGCACCGACGTTGATGACGGCCACGCCGCCCACGATCTTGGCCAGACGCTCCTGGAGCTTCTCGCGATCGTAGTCGGAGGTGGAGTCGGCGATCTCGGCGCGGATCTGCTGGATGCGGCCCTTGATTTCGGCGGCCTTGCCGGCGCCGTCGACGATGACGGTGGTTTCCTTGTCAACGACGATGCGCTTGCAGGAACCGAGGTCATTGACGGTCAGGTTTTCCAGCTTGATGCCCAGGTCTTCGGAAACGACCTGGCCGCCGGTCAGGGTGGCGATATCCTTCAGCATGGCCTTGCGGCGTTCACCGAAGCCGGGAGCCTTGACGGCGACGACGTTCAGGGTGCCGCGCAGCTTGTTGACCACGAGGGTGGCCAGGGCTTCGCCTTCGATGTCTTCGGCGATGATGACCAGGGGCTTGGACATCTTGGCGCACTGCTCCAGCACGGGCAGCAGTTCCTTCATGTTGGAGACCTTCTTCTCGTTGATGAGAATGAGGGGCTCTTCCATTTCGCAGGTCATGCGCTCGGTGTTGGTGACGAAGTAGGGGGAGAGGTAGCCGCGGTCGAACTGCATTCCCTCGACGACGTCCAAGGTGGTTTCGAGACCCTTGGCTTCCTCGACCGTGATGACGCCTTCCTTGCCGACCTTGTTCATGGCCTCGGCGATGATGTTGCCGATGGTGGCGTCGTTGTTGGCGGAGATGGTGCCGACCTGGGCGATTTCTTTCTGATCGCGGGTGGGCTTGGCGACCTTTTCGAGGTCTTCGACGATGGCTTCGACGGCCTTGTCGATACCGCGCTTGATGGACATGGGGGAGCGTCCGGCGGCAACCAGCTTCACGCCTTCGGTGAAGATGGCCTGGGCCAGAACGGTAGCGGTGGTGGTGCCGTCACCGGCGACGTCGGAAGTCTTGGAGGCGACTTCCTTGACCATCTGGGCGCCCATGTTCTCGAACTTGTCTTCCAGCTCGATTTCCTTGGCGACGGACACGCCGTCCTTGGTGATGACGGGGGAGCCGAAGGACTTCTCCATCACGACGTTGCGGCCCTTGGGTCCGAGGGTGACTTTGACCGCGTTGGCCAGCTTGTCCACACCCGCTTTCAGTTTCTCACGGGCCTTGGCATCGAAAAGAATATCTTTCGCCATGGTGTATTCTCCTTAAATATAAAAATTGTGTTTAGTGTATTGGTACCGGATATGGAGCTATTCGACGATGGCGAGGATATCGTCCTCGCGCATGACCAGGTGCTCTTCGCCGTCAATGCTGATTTCGGTTCCGGCGTACTTGGCAAACAGGACCAGATCGCCTGCCTTGACGGTGGTGTTCACGCGCTTGCCGGCCTCGTCCAGCTTGCCGGGGCCGACGGCCACGACTTCACCCTTCATGGGCTTTTCCTTTGCGGAATCCGGGATGTAGATGCCACCCGCGGTTTTCTCTTCCGTTTCCAGACGCTTGACCAGGACTCGGTCGTTCAGCGGTTTCAATTTCATCCTCTTATACCTCCAAAATGGATTTTTTGAATGTTTGCGCCGAGCGACATGAGCCGCCCGGCTTGCTGTTAGATAAACACGGCATGGCAGGAGTCAACCCGAACGGACAAAAAAAATATGGTCCGCCTGCGGCCGACGGAGGAATGGGGAAAAGCGGAGGGCGGCGGCCCCTATTCTGCGGATTTTTTTCTGAATTCCGCGAAGGGCAGATCCATCTCACGGACGTGTTCGGCGAACCAGTCGGCAAGGAATCCGTGGAGCTTGACGGGCGGCACGGAGGTGCCGTTCATGAGCTCGGCTTCCAGGCGGGTGATATCGTCCAGGAACCGTTCGTGGGAATCCTGCTGGCCGTCCAGGCCGGGGTAGTCGGCCTCGTCCATGAGGTTTTCCTCGAAACTGAAGTGCTGCATGGCGAAGTCTTTGAGATCGCTCATGATGTCGAGCATGTTGTCGGTTTCGTCGTCATCGAGCTGGCGATACATGTCCGGCGACACCGTGTCGATGCGGCCGAGCATGGCGAAGAAGGTTTCGTGTTGTTCGTCGATTTCAGGAATGCCCAGGGCCATGATGGGCGGATATCCGGCCGGTTTCGATTTGGCTGACATGCGTTTCTCCTGTAACGCGGGTTGTTTTTTTACATTCCCCATACCGGGAATCCGAAAATATGTCACCTGTTCTCAAATCCTTTTCCATGGAAATGGTAACCGGGAGCAGGCAAGTGCGAGCCGGTCGGCGGCGTCACACCACCGCCTGAAAGACGTCACCAAAATGCGCTGAAATGTCATGGATGTGGCGCGAAGGGAGGGCGGCTGCCCGAGTATGGTCTGGCAACCATATTTAGGAGGATGAAAATGGAAGATCGCCTAGCCGGTCCGCTGTTCAATCTGGATTCGCCTTTCAACGACCCCGTTCGCCACACCCTTTTTTCCATGGTCAGGAGGCCGCTGGCCAAAGTCCTCAGGCTCGACACCCTCAATTCCCTGTACTCGACGTTGCAGGATGGAGGGGACGGCTCTTTTGTGGACAAGGCCCTCGATCTGCTCGGGGTGCGTTTCTCCGTCGACGGCCAGCCCGTCAGCCGGGTGCCGCGCACCGGGCCGCTGGTGGCTGTCTGTAACCATCCCTTCGGCGTGCTTGAGGGGCTTTTGCTGGTCCGCATCCTTCGGGAGGTCCGCTCCGACATCAAGATCATGGCCAATTTCATGCTCGGCATGATCCCGGAGATGGACGACCTCATCATTCAGGTGGACCCGTTCGGGGGCGCCGAGTCCTCGCGAAAGAACATCGCCGGTCTAAAGGCCTGTATGCGTTGGCTCAAGGACGGCGGTATGCTGGTGGTTTTCCCGGCGGGCGAAGTGTCGAGCCTGAAGGTCAAGAAACGGCGCGTGGGCGACCCGAACTGGAGTCCCATGATCGGCCGCATGATCCGCAAGACCGGGGCCGCAGCCCTGCCGGTCTTCTTCGACGGCCGCAACTCGGGCCTGTTTCAGACCTTGGGCCTTATCCATCCCCGGCTGCGCACCGTGCTGTTGCCCCATGAGAACCTGAAGCACGCCTCCCGCGACGTTATCGGCGTGCGCCTGGGCACGGTCATCGGCCACGACAAGCTGGCCGAGCACGGCGACGACCAGGCGGTTGTGGACTACCTTCGTTTCCGCACCTATCTTTTGCGCCGCGAGCGCAAGCCCCGTTTCAATTTCAAGCCCCGCGAATCCAGGCGTCGCATGGAACCCATCGCCAATTCCCGCGGCAAGCATATCCTCGCCTCCGAAGTGGCTACCCTGCCGGATGAAAACATCCTGCTCGAAAGCGCCGACTTCATCGTGTTCCACGCCCAGGCGTTCATGATTCCCCGGCTGCTGCGCGAGATCGGAATACAGCGCGAGGAGACCTTCCGCCAGGTTGGGGAGGGCACCGGCCGGGCCATGGACATCGACAAGTTCGACGACACCTACCACCACCTGGTCCTCTGGAACCGGAAGGAGCGGGAGGTGGCCGGGGCGTACCGTTTCGCCAGGACCGACGAGATCATTGCCGAGCAGGGCGCTTCCGGGCTGTACACTTCCACGCTCTTCGACTACCGCCCCGGCTTCCTCGAGGGGCTTGGACCCGCGTTGGAGCTGGGCCGTTCCTTCGTCATTCCCAAATACCAGCGCAGTTACCAGCCGTTGCTCATGCTGTGGAAAGGCTTGGCCGAGTATGTGGTCCGCAATCCCCGTTATTCAAGGCTCTTCGGCTGCGTGTCCATTTCCAGCGAATACTCGGTGATCGCCCGGGAACTTATCGTAGGCTTCATGGAACGCCACTGCTCCATGCCCGAGCTGGCCCGGATGGCCCTTCCCAAGCGGCCGCCCAAGGTCAAGAAATTGAAAAGGCTCGACTTCTCCCTGCCCGAGGCGGTTTTCGACAACCCCGAGGACGTGGCCGACTTCGTGCGCGACGTGGAGGACGGCCGGTCCATTCCGGTGCTGCTCAAACAGTACCTCAAGCTGGGCGGCAAGATCATCGGCTTCAACATGGACCCGGATTTCGGCAACTGCATGGACGGGCTCATCCTGGTGGATCTTCACAAATCGGACCCCAAGGTCCTGTCCCGGTTCATGGGACGCGAGGGTACGGCCCGTTTCCAAGACGCCAACCGGCCTGCGCCGGTAAGCCGGATCGGCAACGCCGCCGCCTGACCACGGGCGGCGGAGGGCCGTCCGTATTGCAGCCCCGGGCTTGGCTTTCCGGCGTTTAGAGCATATGTTGAGCAAATGCGAACCAAGCTTACACTTCTGCCGTTGCTGATCGTTGCCCTGGGGTTGTTTGCCGGTTGTCAGCGGGTCGGCGACCTGCCGCCCGACAAGTACAACCCCGCCGCTCATGCCGAAAGCGAGAGCCGGGATAGGGCTCGTGACCACAAGAAGGCCGGGGCTCCGAACGGCTGTTCGCCCGAGTTCCGTGCGCTCTTCGACCATGCTGTGGTGGAGATGCGCGGCCAGGGCGAGCTGGACGTGGTAGTGGTCACCGATCCCCTATGCTGGCATTGCCGACTGGCCCACAAGCTTTTGGGCGAGTATCCCAAGCTGTACGGCAAGCTTCGCCTTTCCTTTTTCCCGCGCCGAAGCTTTATCGGCTCCGACATGGCCGCCTGGATCATGGAGGACGCGGCAGGCACGAAGCGTCTGCGCAAATTGGTCGATTTCGCCTACGAGGACCTTCGGCAGCCCAAGGCGGAAGACCTCATGGAGGCGCGCATGATCGTGCTGGCCCAGTTCACCGAGGCCTTTCCCGAACTGCTCGACGGCACGACGCTCGATGCGTTGTATTTGCGGCTTCAAAAGGACCATGAGGTCCACGTGCTGGAAAGCGCCGAACTCTCCAAAGCGGCCCATCTCCCCGGCACCCCCATTCTGGTGGCGGGCGACAGCGTTGTTCTGGGTTTCGGCCCCGGCGTCTGGCTCAAGGTGCTCGAAGGGGCCGGTATGTGCAAATGATCGTGTCTCGGCCGATTTAGGCTTAAAAACGCCTTGCGGCCTCGGTCCCATTGGACTTGCTTGCAGGTTCTCCGGCATTCCCATAGAAGGGGAAACCGTTGCCGTCCACCGAGGAACTGTCAGGATGCCTGAGCTATGCTTCGACCATCGATTCCCCCTACATTTTATCTTTTGCCATTCCCCCGGAACAATTCGGGTGCCCGGGTGGTTCGCACCAGTCTCAATACAAGGAGATAGCCCCATGGCCATTTCATCTACCACGACGCCCGCCCCGCGCCGCATTCGGTCCCTGGCCGTTTTGCTGTTCGTCGCAGCGGGCCTGCTGCTGCCCGTCTTTTCGGGCTGCGCCTTTGCCGATTCGCCTCCCGCCGCTTCCTTCGACTACGCCGCGCTCAAGGGCATGGCCCGCGCCCTGGCCCAGCAGCCGTACGCCGACCATGACGGCGAGGTTCCCGAGGCTGTCGGGAACATGACCTGGGATCAATACCAGGCCATCCGCTTCAACAAGGATCATGCCCTGTGGCGCGACCGGGATTCGAAATTCCAGGCCACGCTTTTTCACCTCGGCCTGTATTTCAAGCGGCCTGTGGCCATCTATGAATTGAACGGCGGCAAGGTGAAAATGGTCGGCTACGATGCCGGGCTGTTCGACTACGGCAAGTCCGGCATCGACCCGGACAAGCTGCCCAAGGACATGGGGTTCGCGGGCTTCCGTATGCAATTCAGTCCCGATTGGGAGCGCGATGTTGTCGCGTTTCTCGGGGCGAGCTATTTCCGCGCCGTGGGTAAGGAAATGCAGTACGGCCTGTCCGCGCGCGGTCTGGCGGTGGACACCGCCTTGCCCAGGCCCGAGGAGTTTCCGACCTTCACCGCCTTTTGGCTCCAGCGCCCGGAGCCGGGCAGCCATACCGCCACGGTCTATGCGCTGCTCGATTCACCCAGCATCACCGGGGCCTACCGCTTCGACATAACCCCCGGCGACACGCTGTCCATGCGCGTGGACACGGCGCTCTATCCGCGCACTGCGGTTGAACGTCTCGGCATCGCTCCGTTGACCAGCATGTTCATGGTCGGAGAGAACGACAGGCGCACCGGCTACGACTGGCGGCCCGAGATTCACGATTCGGACGGGTTGGCCATGCACACCGGGACGGGGGAATGGATCTGGCGGCCTCTGAACAATCCGCGCAACCTCCGCTTCAACGCATACATGGACGAGAATCCCAAGGGCTTCGGCCTGCTCCAGCGCGACCAGGATTTCGATCATTATCAGGACGACGGCGTATACTACGACAAGCGGCCCGGCCTGTGGGTCGTCCCGCGAGGCGGCTGGGGCAAAGGGACGGTGCAGTTGGTGGAGATTCCTGCCCTGGACGAGACTTTCGACAATATCGTGGCCTTCTGGAATCCGGAAAAACCAGTGGAGCCGGGCCAGGAATTGCTCTTCAGCTATGATCTGCTCTGGGGTACGGCTTTGCCCGGCCCCGAAGAACTGGCCCATGTCGCGGACACGTTCACCGGACTCGGCGGCGAAGTGGGCAAACGGCGCACGCACTACAGCAAGCGATTCGTGGTGGATTTTTCCGGCGGTCCGCTTACCGGGTTGGCCAAAGGCGAAAAGGTCACCGCCGCCATCGAGACTTCGGCCGGTGAGATCGAGCTGACCTCGGTCCTGCCGCTGCATTCCGCCAACGGATACCGTGTCCGTTTCGATCTCGTCCCGCCTGACGAGAGCGAGCGCCCGATCAATCTGCGGCTGGTCCTCAAATCCGGCGGGCGGGCCTTGTCCGAGACCTGGACCTACCAATGGAGCCCGCCTCCGGCGGACCAGCGCCAACTCCACAACCCCGGGCACTTGCAATAACGGGTGCCGGGAATCCGGGGGGCGGAAGGCTCCCGACCTAATGAACAAAAAAGGGCCTCTTCTAGAGGCCCTTTTTCAGTTCAATCCATTTATCCACCTGTGGCGGGACGTAATTCGCAAAGCGATCGATAAGTTCGCCCGGGTCCGGGCTGGTAAGGACCATGCGGCGGTGGTCGGCCATGAGGAACCCTTCGTCGACCATGCGGTTGAGATGGTCGGTCAGGCAGGCGTAGTACCCGGACACGTCGAGCAGGCCGCACGGCTTGGCGTGGTAGCCGAGCTGGTTCCAGGTCAAATGCTCAAGGAGCACATGGCCTTCGTTCGCCCACTGCAAAACTATACATAATATCAGCGTCTTATTGAACATCTACGGCGACAGCCAAGTTCACTCCATAAGGCTTTGATATACGCGCTTGATATACATTTGAGTGCAAGGGGATATCCTGGGGTGCCTGATGGGTATTCCCCAAACCCAGAGCCGGAATCGTCTATAGGCAGAACTTGACCAGCTCAACAATAAATTTATAACGAGCTAATTTCAAAAAGCAGCTAGCAAAGATAATCGTTGACTTTATTGAGTAAAATCAACTTTAGTGTATGCAATTCATAAAACATGTATAGACCAAAATGCACCATTGAATTCACAAACATTCGGGAGTTGAAACATGCAAGGAGATGATGTCAAGGAACTCTCCCCCGAGGAGAAGGCTGAAGCAGCTGGTTTAAAAAGCTATCTGATGAATGAGCTGGCAAGCAATTTCGATGGCGGGCTAAAGAAAGAGCAAGCTATTTGTGATCAAGTCAGGGACAAGCTCACTGCTTACCTCAATGAAAAATACCCCGACCCTCATAAAATTCTTAATATTCTGTGTGACTATGAAGAAGGTCTGGAGGGTGAAGGATGATCTTCTCCAAAATCAAGGCCATCCAATTCCAAGGGTTCCGCGGACTCGGAGCTAACACTTGTACCGTTCAATTTGACGGGAACAATGTCCTCATCGTCGGCGGCAATGGAAAGGGGAAATCATCCATAGCCGACGGCATTGAGCTTTTTTTCCAAGGAGCTGTTTCTCATTTAGAAGACGCATCCTCTTTACCAAACGTATATGCGACTAACGACCCCAAAATTTCTATTTGGCCACGCTCAGGAGACCCATCTGTTGTAGACATCCCCAAGGGGGGGGCACCGATTTGGACACCACCAGGGCAAGGAGGCTTTGCTGGCTATCCCTCTGTTGAGAGTTTTATTCTCAGGCGGAATCGTTTGCTCGCTTTCATTCAAGCTCGTCCGGGCGATAGATTTAAAGCGTTTATGGCACTGTTGGGCATGGATAATTTAGAACGCCAGAAAGAGGCGTTCAATGAGGCTCACAATGAAGCCAAACTCGAATTAGATAGAGTTCAGCAGCTATTGCAAGGGAAGTTGGAGCAATGCTCCCTGCCTGATGGCGATGTGCCAAAATCACTCATACAAGGCATTCAAGCGGCATCTGTATTAGCTGTAAGAATAGACCTGCCTGCAATCAACTCAGTCGATGACATTCCGACGGCAATAGAACTTCTCTCCCCAAAAATTGGAGGAGCCGACCAGGTTCTTTTGGATAAAGTCTGTTTAGGACTTGCAAGCCTCAGCCCAACCTTCCCTCCGAACTACGAAGAAGAATTAATTCTATTGGAAGAGGCATACTCGGATGTAGAACAGGCTCTTAAAAATTCGGTAGATGGAGAAAAATGGGCAATTATTAACGAAGGAATAAGCTTTTTTGAGAAACACCCAAATGAAAATCTCTGCCCGTTATGTGGTAACGGGGTTTCTCCGGTTGAATTGCTTGATGATTTACGTCAACGGGAAGAAAGTCTTGCCAACCTCAGGTCAGCGCAAAGTCGAAAAAGGATGATGCTGGCTAGATTCACCGATGCGCTCGCGAAAGCAAGAGACAACTACCTCGAAGTCCTCGAAAGCTGTGCTGAACACTTCAGTTCTGACGGAGAAAAAGAACTATGGAGTGCAACATACGCTTGGCTAAAGCACATTGTTCTGGAAGGCGTTGAACAATTCATCGGAGATAACAATGAAGCATTCACCCAGTTTGCAGATGGGTGCCAGCTTAACAGGAGCATCGCCGAAAAACTTCAAGAGAAATTACAGAATGAAAAGGATATCTTAGAGAAGAGATTAGACAGAGATATTGTTGGGCTACATGTGTCTCTCACAATGCTTAATAAGCATGCAAAAGCTATCGAGTCCCTTGAAGAGGAAGTTGCTGCAGCGATAAGATTTGCGAGCTTGGCCGACAGAATCAAAAAGACCTATAATAAAGCCTACTCAAAATCATTAGCAGACAGCCTACAGCGGTTTAAGGGTAGGGTTTTAAAAATATATAATTTTCTGCACGAAGGTTGTGGGGAAGCTCCAGAGTGTAAAGACATATTCATCACTCCCCAACAGGGGAGGGCATGGCTCCTTAGACTAGGAGTTGACTTTCTTGGTGTCGTTGACGCCAACCCCGAACTTTTCTTAAGCGAGGGCCATTTGGATTCCCTTGGACTGGCTGTCTATCTTGCCGCTGTCCAAGAATTCAATCCCAAAGGGACGCTTCTGGTCCTAGACGATGTCGTCTCCAGCATTGACCGTGATCATCAAGACAGGATTGCGGAGTTGCTTGTGCATCAGTTCCAAGACTATCAACTATTGGTGACTACCCACGATGAACGATGGGGAAAGATTCTACTCAACAAAGCCGATGCGCTCGGCCTGAAGAAGTCCTGGAAAGCAACTAAGTATGGTTCGTGGACTCCTGAGACTGGCCCAACACTTACAACACTCAATGGGAATTGGGATCACATTCAGACTGCATTGACAGAGGAAAGATATCTTACTCTTGGAAGTCTTTTACGAATAGTCACTGAATCCTTTATGAAAAGGATGATCGTCCGATTCCAGATGTATCTCCCTTATAAGGTCGACAATCGATACACCATTAAAGATTTGCTCGATTTTTCAAAGCCATCTGAAAGCAACGCCTATTACAGAGCTGCCAAGAAAGCCTGCGCAGAGAATGGTCTGAACAACCCGACTAAACTTAAACAAGTGTTGGCAGGAGCGTTGATGTCTTCACAAAATGGACATCCAGCCTTGGAAAAGGCACGGGCAGAGCAATTGGTCATGAGAGTTTTTGGAGTCGACAACCTAATCAATGAGTTAAGCCACGACTCTCCAAATCTCTTTGACGTAGGTTTTGGTGCAGTTCGAGATTTCGCTTTGAGCCTAAAAGAAGCTGAGGAGCACTGTTTGGCTTGCGGCTACTGCTCTGGAGAACCGAGTCTGTAACAAAAGAGGTGACCATGAACATCGTCGACATACTTGGAATTGAAGACGAGGACTTCCGCATTGTTTTTGGAAGTACAAAGATAGACTACGACCCGGACAAGGACGAAATAAACCGTAAAAAGCATGGATACGCTCTAGAAAGCGGAGTCGATTTTTTGAACAGAATCATACAACCTTTCTCGTTATCACCAATGATGACCAGAAAAAAAGTTGTCGCAAATAACGAGTACGGTGATGAAGTTAGGCACAACCATCTTTGCTACGATGACCAAAACAACGTGGTATTCATGGTCACGACTATGCGCCCCGATGAAACCGTTCGGGTGATTCCTGTTCGTCCTGCAAGCAGAGAAGAAAGGGAGTTGTTTCAAGCAACTTACGGGTAGTTTTTTTACTCTACCTGCCGCAGGCTACAACCCCTTCTTTATCTCAATCCATTTATCCACCTGCGGCGGGACGTAATTCGCAAAGCGATCGATAAGCTCGCCCGGGTCCGGGCTGGTAAGGACCATGCGGCGGTGGTCGGCCATGAGGAACCCTTCGTCGACCATGCGGTTGAGATGGTCGGTCAGGCAGGCGTAGTACCCGGACACGTCGAGCAGGCCGCACGGCTTGGCGTGGTAGCCGAGCTGGTTCCAGGTCAGGACCTCGAAGAACTCCTCAAGGGTGCCGATGCCGCCGGGCAGGGCGATGAAGGCGTCGGAGAAGTCGGCCATGAGCTGTTTGCGCTCGTGCATGGAATTGACCACATGGGACTCGGACAGCCCCTTATGGGCGATTTCCTTTTCCACCAGACGCTTGGGGATGACGCCGATGACCTCCCCGCCCTCGGCCAGGCAGGTGTCGGCCAACCGGCCCATGAGACCGGTGGAGGACCCCCCGTAGACCAGTCCGATGTGGCGGGCGGCCAGTTCGCGGCCGAGGGCCACGGCGGCGGCCACATATGCCGGGTTGTTGCCGGGGTTGGACCCCAGGTAGACGCAGATTCGTTTCAGCTCCCTGGTCACTTGGCGGCCTCCACGGCTTTGCGCAGGTCTGCCACGAATTCGTCGACCATTTCCTCGGTGGTGGCCCAGGAGGTCATCCAGCGAACGGTGTGGTCGTGCTCGTCCCAGACATAGAAGTAATACTTTTCCAGCAGGATTTCCGTGGCCCGTGGCGGGATGTGCGCGAACAGGGAGTTGCAGTCCACGGTTCCCTTGATGTCCACGCCTTCGATGGCTCCCGCCTTGTCGGCCAGCCGTTTGGCCATGGCGTTGGCGTGCGTGGCGTTCTTGAGCCACAGGTCGTCGGCCAGGTAGGCTTCGAGCTGGGCCGAGACGAAACGCATCTTGGAGACCAGCTGCATGGCCTGTTTGCGCAGGTAGGGGAACCCTTCGCCTATGTCCGGGTTGAGGAACAGCACGGCCTCGCCCATGAGGCAGCCGTTCTTGGTGCCGCCGAAGGAAATGAAGTCCACGTCGAGCGCGGTGGTCATGTCGAAGAAGGAGCAGTCGAGCGCGGCGCAGGCGTTGGCAAGGCGCGCCCCGTCCATGTGCACGAGCAGGTCGCGGTCATGGGCGAACTCCACCAGGTCCTCGATCTCCTTCAAGGTGTAGAGCTTGCCGAGTTCCGTGGGCTGGGTGATGGAAATGACCTTGGGCTGCGATGCGTGGACGAAGCCGATGTGGCCGAGATAGGGGGCGACCATACCCGGCGTGAGCTTGCCGTCCTTGGACGGAATGGGCACCAGCTTGATGCCGCCGAACGCCTCGGGCGCTCCGCATTCGTCGTTGTTGATGTGGGCCTGGGCGGCACAGAGCACGGAGTTGTAGGTATGAGTGACGGAGCGCAGGCCGAGCACGTTGGCCGCTGTGCCGGTGGTCACGTAGTGGATGCGCGCCTGGGAGCCGAAGAATTCCTTGAACACCTCGTCGGTGTGGATGGACAGTTCGTCGTCGCCGTAGGATTTGCGGAATCCGGTGTTGGCCCGGACAACGGCCTCCATTACGGCCGGGTGGGCGCCCGCGTTGTTGTCGCTGGCAAAGGATTTCAGATCAGTCATTGTCGTTCTCCAGATCGAAGAAATTACGCACCGTGTCGGATTTGAGAAGAAGCTCGGCAAGGGTTTCGTAGCCCCCGGCCGCGGGATGGACGTTGTCGTAGGCCGCCAGCGCGGACGCGTAGGGCGCTGAGTCCTTGAGAGATTGGATTACCGGGACGCAGGGCACGCCGAGCCGGTCGCACAGGGACTCGAATCCCATTGAGAGCCGCGTGATGCGCTCTGTCCTGTCCTGGTCGCCCACGGGCGTGGGGCCGATGAACAGGGTGGGGCCTATGCCCTTGGCCTCGGACAGGATCGCCTCGGCGTTGTCGAAGGACGTCTGTGTGGGAACGTCGTTGGCGATGTCGGCCACGCCGAAGGAGAATATCAGGCGGGTGTTCTGGCCCGGCAGGAAGCGGAGAGCGAATTCGTCCCGCCAGCGGTTGAGAATCTTGATGGTGGTGTTGGCCCGGACGCCCAGGTTGTACCAGGTGAGGTCCTGGCCGCCGCGCATGAGCGCGGTCGCGATTCTGCCGGGCCAGCCGAGCCCGGTCGCGTCGCCGCAGCCCAGCGTCAGGGAGTCGCCGATGAAAAAGGTAATCATGGTTTCCTCTCGTTACTTGATCCGCGCGGTGGCGGACGTGATATCGATGGCGTACACGGCGGTGATGCCCAAAACCTGTTCGTTGTAGGGGAGTTCCCGGCCCGCGTACTTGCGGGTGATGCGGTCCAGGGCGCGCATTCTATCGTCGCCGTCCAGTGCGCGGGGCGTGCCGCCGCCCATTATCGAGCGGAAGCGGTATCCCCATTTGCAGGCGTTTTCGTCGCTGGTCCGGAGCTCTATGTCCACGGCCGCGGAGAAAGCCAGGGGCGCGCCCGAATTTAGGCAGGCGGCCTTGCGGCCCTTCATGCCGGAGTGGATGTAGAGCGTGTCGCCGTCCCGGGCGAAATTGACGGGGACGCAGTAGGGGCCGTCCTTGTCGGAAAGAGCCAGCCAGACGACCTCGGCTCTGTCCAGAATGTCGGAGATCACGGACTTGTCTTGGGTTACGTCTTTGCGCATGGTTCCTCCAATTTAATCAAAAACGGAAAACAGACTAGTAAGCTTCCATGGGGCCGAAGGCAAGCTTCGCACGCGCCATTTCCTCAACCGGGCCGCTGTGGACGCGGGGACGGTATGCGCTGGAGCAGCTTTCCGGCGCGGGATTCGCCCCGGCCGAACGGCTTGGGCCGAGCGGATGGAATGGGGCGGCAATGCGGAAACCTCTTGGAAATATCGGCGAAATTATCACGGGGTGTTGCTCTCGGGGCGAATGGTGTTATAATATTTACCGTAACCGCAACAGGAGCGACCTATGAGGCGACCCCAGGACAGGCCATTGCCGGTCCATTACGTACTGAGTTCATTTGATAAATTTTTCCGTATGGAGGCCGCAGGCGGCATCGCGCTGATGGTCTGCACCGTTGCCGCCCTGGTTTGGGCCAACTCGCCCTGGGCGGCAAGCTACCATGCGCTGTGGCAGACCAAGCTGACTGTGGGCGTGGGCAATTGGATTCTGTCCAAACCCGCGCTGTTGTGGATCAACGATGGCCTCATGGCCATTTTCTTTTTTCTCGTCGGGCTGGAGATCAAACGCGAATTGATGGTGGCCGGATTGTCCACGCCGAGCCAGACCATCATGCCCGTGGCCGCTGCCGTGGGCGGCATGGCCGTGCCCGCGCTCATCTTCTTTTCCCTGAACAACGGCCTGGATTCGGCTTCAGGATGGGGCATCCCCATGGCCACGGACATCGCCTTTGCCCTGGGCATAATGTCCCTGCTGGGCAGCCGGGTGCCTGTTGGGCTCAAGATTTTCCTGACCGCCGTGGCCATCGTGGACGACATCGGGGCCATTTTGGTCATCGCCGTCTTCTACACCGACACCCTGAATCTGCTGGCCCTCTTCATCGGGCTGGCCGCGCTCGCCTTCATGCTCATGCTCAACCTGGGCTGGCGCATCCGCAACTCCATTCCGTACATGGTGCTCGGCGTCGTGGTCTGGCTGGCCTTCCTCATGTCCGGCATTCACGCCACCATCGCGGGCGTGCTGGCGGCCATGACCATCCCGGCCGGAACTCGCATGAATTGCTCCACCTTCGTCGAGGAACTGCGCCAAGCGGCCGAGGTCTTCGAAATGGCCATCACGCCCGGCAAGACCGTGCTGACCAACAAGGAGCAGCAGATGGCCCTGCACTCCATGGAGCACGCATACGATGCGGCCACCACGCCGTTGCAGAACATCGAGCATTCCCTGCACCCGTGGGTGTCCTTCTTCATCATGCCCGTCTTCGCCCTGGCCAACGCGGGCGTGCTGCTGGATGCGAACGTCTTCCAGGAACTGCTCACGCCGGTTTCCCTTGGCGTGTTCATCGGCCTCGTGGTGGGCAAGCAGGTCGGTGTCGCCGGGGCGTGCTGGATTATCAACAAGTTGGGGCTGGCCTCGTTCCCGGACAGGACCACCATGGTCCATCTATGGGGCGCGTCCTGCCTCGCCGGCGTGGGCTTCACCATGTCCATCTTCATAGGCAATCTTGCGTTTGAAGAGGGCACGAACCTGGTGGCCCTGGCCAAGATCGCCATTCTTTTCGCCTCCCTGGTTTCGGGGGTGCTCGGCTATCTGGTCCTCAGATTCCTCGCCCCGGATGTCGGGAAGGACGGCCAGGAGGAACTCCCCACAGACGCCTAGCGGCCATATGCGAAAATGAAGCCCCCGCCGGTCGGATGATCGGCGGGGGCTTTTCGTGTCGCGGGCGGGGGCGGGATTATTGCACGGTGTAGATGGTCGTGGTCCCGGAGACTTCGTTCCCGACGATGAGCAGGGGAGTCCCGGAGGGGCTTTCCGAGGCGGGCACGAAAAGAAGTCCCTCGGGGCCGAGGTCGCCTGCGGTGCCTTTTCCCGGGTCGCCGGAGAAGTCGCGGTCCAGCCTATAGGTGACGAAGGCGGGCTTGCGGGGATCGGTGATGTCGAAGACCATGATGCCTCCCATCCGCTCAAGGCCCACAAAGACATAGGTGCGGCCGTCGATGACGCCGATCTCGGCGGATTCCGGCTCGGTCCCCTTGTCGTCCGAACGGTCGTCGAACTTGTTTTCGTCATTGGTGGCGTTGAACCATTCCGCATGGTCGCGGGCCAGGAAACGCTCGAACATGTCGCCGGAGTCGAAGACCAGGCCGCCGTTTTCGTCCCAGATGGAGAAGGAGCGTCCGCCGAAGGCCACGATGCGGTCGTAGTCGCCGTCTCCGTCGGTGTCGGACAGATCGGGAATGGTCTTGAGGCGGCCCAGGGCCTTCTTGTCCTTGAGAGCTTCGCCGTCGGGGAACGCCTTGGAGTCGAGGTCCGCCTTGCCCAGCCGCTTTTCGTCGGCATAGTCGCCGTACTCTCGGGAGTCGCCTTCGTTGGCGGTGATGAAATAATTGCGACCGTCCATGGCGAAGGCGGAGACGCCGTCGGGCATGTAGGCCGAGTATACGGGCCAGTGCTTCAGGTTGATGGCGCCGTCCTTGTCGCTGGCGTCCATGACGAGTCCGGACCAGTCCTTGAGGCCGAGGGGCAGTATCTTGGTCACGCGGGCTTCGGCGATGTCCACCACGGCCACGCTGTTGTTCTCCTGCAAGGTCACGAAGGCGAGGCGGGAATCAGGGGACACCGCGATATACTCGGGCTCAAGGTCCTGCGCCACGGTGGAGCCGGGGTGGGAAATACGCACGCCCTGTGCCTGGAGGTGTTCCTTGACCGGGTTGAAGGCGGTGAACCGGACACTGTGGTTGACGGCCTTGTCCAGTCCGGCGGAGATGTCGATGACGCTGACCGAGCCTTCGGGGTCGTTCGAGTAGTCGTCATTGGGTTCGCCCTCGCAGGCGGCCAGGATGTACTTGCCGTTCGGCGAGAAGGTGACCATGTCCGGCAGCGCGCCCACGCGGAAGGCGGCCAGGGTGCGCCCCATGCGGTCCACCACGACGACGTGTCCGGGTGCCTGTTTGGGATCGGCCTCGACGGCCACGGCGATCATGCCGTCATGGTAGGCCACCGAGTTGGCCCCCTTGCCGTATCGGGAAAAGTCGAAGCTGGTCTTTTTGACGGGTTTTGCGATGTCCGAAACGTCGAGGACGTCCACCACGTTCTTGTGGGCGTTGACCACGTAGACCTGTTTCCCCTCTGGGTCGAAGGCCACGATTTCGGCTGCGGATTCGTTGAAGATGCCGGATGAATACGTCCCGGCGGGAGTCAGTTCGAGGGCATGGGCCGAGGCGGCCATGAGCATGACGCTCAAGACGGCGAAGAATAGTCGATGCATTCCATCCTCCTGTGATGCGTTCAATGTCGGTGGAGGAGTAGCGTAGCACCGCCCGGTGACGGGGCGGTGAATCGACGGTGACGTTTGGCGTCTAGAATTCCATCAGACCCAGGGGGTCGAGGGCGGAGACTTCCACGCGCACAAAGGTGGCCACGTCAAAGAAGAGGTCCGAAGTTATCTCGGTCAGCCTCCATCGGCTGCCCGTGCCGAAGGAGTTCCACAGTTCGGTCTGGATGCCCTGCCTGACCTTGAAGGACACGGATTCAACCTCGGGTTCGGTCCCCTCCAGATAGGTCTGCATGAGCGGCACGAGGCCGCAGGTCACATGTTGCACATCGATGAGTTCGGGTTCCGTAGTCATGTCATTTACCTATGCAGAATGAGTCGAAGATGGAGTTGAGGATGTCGTTTGCCGCGATTTCGCCGGTGATGCCGGAGAGCACGTTGCAGGCTGTTTCCAGCCGCACGCTCAGGAGATCGTATGGGATTCCGGCCTCGGTGTCTTCGGCCAGACAGGCCAGCTCGCGGTTGGCTTCGGTCAGCACGGCCGCCTGGCGGGCGTTTGGGGCGAGTTCATCGGGATCGGGCTGGCCCGCGTTCCCAAGGACGCGTTCACGGATGCGGGAGGACAGAAGGTCCAGACCCGCGCCGCTCTTGGCCGAGACGGAGACGGTCTCCAGACCGAGTTCGGCAAGCGCTTCGCCGTTATTCGCGTCGAAAGCGCCGAGGTCCGCCTTGTTCAGCACGGCCAGTCCCTTTTCAGGGCCGATACGCCGTGCCGTTTCCAGGGTGTCGCCGTCAACAGGGACGGACCCGTCGGCGAGGATAAGGACGAGGTCGGCGCGGTCCATGAGTTCGCGACCCATTTCCAGACCGGCGGCTTCGATCGCGTCCTCTGTGGCGCGGATGCCGGCGGTGTCGGCCAGGCGCACGGTGAGGCCGTCCAGGTTCAGGGTTTCCTCGAGATAGTCGCGGGTGGTGCCCGGCTGGTCGGTGACGATGGCCCGGTTGCGGCCGAGCAGCCCGTTCATGAGGCTCGACTTGCCTGCGTTGACCCGGCCTGCCAGGACGACCAGCGCCCCTTCGCGCCAGGCGCGGGTGCGGTCCACCGCCTTGAGCAGCGAGCCGATTTCATCTCGCACTTCCCCCACGGTCCCGATCAGTTGTTCCGGGGACAGGCATTCCAGCTCTTCCTCGGGAAAATCCACTGCCACGGCGAGTTGGGCGCGCAACGTTTCAAGTCTGGCGCGAAGATCTGTTATCTTTTTGCCGAGCAGGCCGGAGAGTTTGACCTGGGCCAGGTGCATGGCCGCCTTGGTGGGAGCGTGGATCATCTCGGCCACGGCTTCAGCCTGGGAAAGGTCCATCCGGCCGTTCATGAAGGCGCGATAGGTGAATTCGCCGCGTTCGGCCAGACGTGCGCCACGGTCCAGGGCTTCCTGGAGCACGGCTCCGAGCACGGCGCGGCCGCCGTGGCAGTTGACCTCGACCACGTCTTCGCCCGTGTAGGAGTTGGGACCGGGCATGAAGGCGCAGAGGGCGTCGTCCAGAACCGCGCCGTCCGCGTCGGTCACATGCCCGTAGTGCAGCCGGTAGGGCCGGAAGTCCGTGAAGGTCTCCCGCGCGGGCCGGAACATGGCCCGGACGATGTCGCGGGCGCGCGGGCCGCTGATGCGGACGATGCCCACGCCGCCGTCGCCGGGCGGGGTGGCTATGGCCGCGATGGTGTCCTTGGAAAGCCTGGGATCGAGCATGGAGATTCCTTACAGGAGCTTCGGGGGAATGGCAAAAAGGAAAAGGGCCGCTACAGGGAGCGGCCCTTCAAATATACGACTTTCAATCCGGCGGCGCATTCGTTTTCCCGGACATGCCCGATCCGATGCGCGGAGGTCCGCGCCGACCGGAGTAGTCCGGAAGCCGTGAAGCCGTCGTCCGAAGCCGACGCCGCTAGTAGCGTGCGCGGCCGTTGCTCTTCCGGCTCTTGGGGACGATGAGCACGCGCTTCATGGGACCGTCACCCTTGGAGCGGGTGAAGACCGTCTCGTTGTCCTGCAGGGCCAGATGAATGACCCGACGATGATAGGAGGACAGGGGCTTGGTGGACTGGGTCCTGCCAAGGGAGTCCGCCTTCTCGGCCAGGTGCCAGGCGATCTGCCGCAGCTTGTCGTCCTGACGTTCCCTGTAGTCGCCGGTGTCCACCTGGATGCGCACCGAGTCGCCCATCTTGCGGGAGACCAGGCGGTTGACCAGGTACTGGATGGAGGAGAGGGTCTGGCCCTCGCGGCCGATAATCAGGCCGGAGTTCTCTTCGTCGTCGATGAAGACCTTGACCCGGTCGGACTCCAGGGTGATTTCCACGGAGGTTTCGCCCACGATGGGGGTCAGCATTTCGTTCATGACCTCGCGTACGGCGTTTTCCAGGGCTATCGGATCGAACGCCGACATGTCGGTGCGGGGATGCTCCTCGTGGGCCTCATCGAACTCATTGGATTCGCGGGGCTCACGGGGCTCTCGGGGGTCACGGGGTTCGCGCTGTTTCTTTTCGCGCGGCTTGCGTTCGCGTCCCTTCTTCTCGTTCCGGGGCTGGCGGGGCTTCTTCTCGCGCGGCTTGCGTGCGGGGGCCTCGTCGGACGGCTCGGGTTCGGCCACGTTGCCGTTGATGTCGTTGAATACTTCCTCCTCGATGAGGTTGCCGTTGGGCTCCTCTTCGAAGGTCTCCTCGGGTTCCGCAACCTCGACCGGAGCCGGTGCGGGTTCTTTCTCACGTCTGGGCTTGGCCTGACGCGCGGGCTTGGACTGCTTGGCCTCGCCGTTGAGGATGTCGGAAGCGTTCACCTGGGCACGGGGCCGGGCCTGGACCTTGGCCTTCTTCACGCCCATGAGGCCGAAGATTCCGGAGGAGCCTCCGGACAGGATTTCGATTTCCAGGCGTTCGCGCTGCAAGTTGAAATAGTTACAGGCGCTTTCGATCGCTTCGTCCAGGTCCTTTCCCTGGAATTCCTTGAAGTCGCTCATTCTCATATCCTTATCAAGCCGGGGCGGATAAGCCCCCCGGAGGCGTTAGTCGTTGCTCTTGGCCGTTTTGGCTTTGGACTTTCTGGCGATCATCAACTGCTGCCCGATGGACAGGAGGTTGTTGAAGAGCCAGTAGATGACCAGGCCGGACGGGAACTGCAGGAACATGAAGGTGAAGACCAGCGGCATGAACAGCATGATCTTCTGCTGAGTGGGATCGCCCGCGCTCGGGGTCATCTTCTGCTGCAGGAACATGGACGCGCCCATGATGATAGGCGTGACGTAATACGGGTCCTTGGCGGACAGGTCGGCCAGCCAGGGAAGGTCGGTGAAGGGCACATGGGCGATGAAGGGAGCGTGTCGCAGTTCCACCGCGCCGAGCAGGGCCTTGTAGAGGCCGAAGAAGACGGGGATCTGGACGACCATGGGCAGACAGCCGCCCATCGGGTTGACCTTGTAGGTCTTGTAAAGGGCCATGGTCTCCTGGTTGAGACGCTGCTTGTCGTCGCCGTACTTCTCGCGCAGCTTGGCGACCATGGGCTGAAGCTTCTTCATCTGCTCCATGGAAGCGTAGCTTTTCTGGGACAGGGGCCAGAAGAGCAGCTTGATGATGATGGTCAGGATGATGATGGCCACGCCGTAGTTGCCGATGAAGCCGTAGAAGAAGTTCAGACCGACCAGCAGGGGCTTGGCCAGGAAGTCGAACCAGCCGAAGTTGACCGCGTCGCTCAAATCGTTGGGCATCTGGGCGAGCATCTTGCGATCCGTGGGACCGACGAAATAGGAGGTCTTCAAGGTCTTGGCGACGTTCGGCAGGAACGTGGCCTTGTCGGTCACGGCCATGCGGAAGACGTTGTCCTGAAGGCCCGCGGACATGGATGCGTCCTCGGTTTTGGGCATGATCGCGAACAGGAAGTAGTTGGACTCGATGGCCCCCCACTTGAGGCCGCCGGGCGCGGACAGCCCTTCATCCCGCAGGTCGTCGCGGTCGCTCACTTCCTTGCGGGTGTCGCTGGTCAGGAAGGCGACCTTGGTCGGATTGTACCGGTCGTCCTCATCGGACATGGACTTGGCGGCGGCGGTGAAGGACATCGCGCCCTCCGCGCCGATCGCGTTAAGGTTGGTGATGGTGGCGGATTCGTCGATGAGATAGGTGTCGGCATGGAAGGTCAGGACGCGTTCCACGCGATAGCCGTCGACCTGGCCGGTAAAGGTCAGGGTCTTGGTGCCGTCGCCCTCGGCGAGGGTCAGGTCGGAACCGGTGAAGGCCCAGTTGCCGCGCTTCCAGGTGTGGTATTCCTTGTCGTTCAGGGTCAGAATAAGACCCAGCGGTCCCTTGGCGAAGGCGTTGGCGCCCACCAGGTCGACATTGGGGGAATCCGCGTCGATGGTCTCGCGGTAGTTCTTCAGTATGAACTTTTCGAGCACGCCGCCCTGGGAAGTGAACACGGCGGTATACAGCGGGGTGTCCACCGTCACGGGCACACCGTCGGTGGGAATGAATTCGGGAACGGGAGCGGTTTCCGCAGCGGCCTTGGCGGCTTGGGACTGCTCGGTGAGGGCGGCCGTCTTCTGTTCGGCTTCGGCGGCCTTGCGGGCCATTTCCGCCTTTTCTTCCGCCGAGGGTCCAGTGATGTATTGCCATCCGAAGAGGACAATGAAGCTCAGGACCAGGGCAATTACAAGACGGATTTGCTCCTTCTTCTCCATGGGGTGAATCTCGCTTTGGTTGTGGAGTCGGGCCAAACGGCCGGGACGGGGTCATATCCCCCGCGGCAAAGAGGTTGGCAACGGAGGAGACGCCAAAGCGTAAGAAGGCACCCCTTGATGACGCCGTGTCTGATCAGGGCTTCCTTGGCGTACTGGGAGCACGTCGGATAGAACCTGCAGGCCGGAGGCAGCAAGGGGGAGATGAGTTTCTGGTAAAACCAAATGAGCGCCAAGAATAGCGAGCGCATCATTTCCTCTCTAAGAGGCCTCCGCTTTCGAGCACAAGCGGCCCAAAAGCGGGGTGAACTCTTCCGTGGCGAGAGCGAGGGTCAGCTGCTTGGCCTCAAGGTTCCGCTTCGGAACAATGACAATATCCAGAGGCAAATCAAAATCGAATTGATGCAGCCTGAAATACTCGCGCACCACCCTCTTTATACGGTTGCGCGCCACCGCGTGCCCCATCTTTTTACTGACAGTCAGACCCAGGCGGTATCCGCCTGAGAGGTCGCTGCGCTTGAGGATGAACAGGATGAAACTTTTCGTGAAATGCTTCTTGCCCTGCTCGTAACAAGCTGTGAATTCAGGGCTTCGGAGCAGCCGGCGCTCCTTGTTCCAAGTTAGACGGCTAATCTCTTGCGACCTTTGGCGCGACGGCGCGCAAGCACTTTGCGACCATTCTTGGTGCGGGAACGCACCAGGAATCCGTGGGTTCTTTTGCGACGGCATTTGCTGGGCTGGTAAGTACGTTTCATATCCAATTATCTCCTAAAGAGTGATATTATGCTAGAAGTTGCGTCGAACGGAAGCATATAACCGCTGTCATGAGGGTCGTCAAGCTGTATTTTGGGAACGATCCCGACTGCCGACTTTCGGCCGAGCGGCTTTTCTGCTACAAGTTTTTCCTTCGCTTGGCGAGCGAAAAAATGCCCGTTTTTGCGATTGTTCCGATCTTAACCATAGTTAGGGAATATATCCCGGAGGCCTCATGGACAAACCCATGGACAATTATTGGAGTCTGAACCTTGCTGATCTCATGGAGCAGCTTGAGAATAACGGCTTCGACGCCTATCTGGCCGCGTCTCTGGACGACGCGCGCGCCATCGTGATCGACGAAATATTGCCCGCGCTCGCGCCGAAGACGGTTTCATGGGGCGGGTCAGCCACGCTGGCCGCTTCCGGGCTCTACGAGTACCTGCGCGATTGTCCCGACTTCGAGGCGCTGGACACCTGGGACAAGGCCCTTTCTCCCGAGGAGAAGTACGAGTTGCGCCGAAAATCTCTGCTGGTCGACTGCTTTTTTGCGGGCACCAACGCCGTTACGCGCGACGGCCACCTGGTCAACCTCGACAAGTGCGGCAACCGCACCGGGGCTATCTCTTTCGGACCGCGCAACGTGGTCCTTCTCGTCGGCCGCAACAAGCTTGTTCCCGACCTCGAGCGGGCCATGGAGCGGATCAAGGAGTACGTGGCCCCGGTCAATACCATGCGGCTGGACGCGAAGACGCCCTGCGTCAAGACCGGCTACTGTATGGATTGCTCCTCCCCGGACCGCATCTGCAACGTTTGGGCGATTACGGAAAAGTCCTTCCCCAAGGGACGCATCAAGATTGTTCTCATCAACTCGGACGAGGGGTTCTAGGGACGGGAAGGGGGGCGTTGGCTCTCTTTCCCGATCTTTCTCCGGAACGTTTCGGCTCCGCTGAAGCGTGTGTGGAAAGTATGTTCGTTTCTTGTTCGTTGTTTTTCCGACTGTGGATAAGGTGTTTGTAATGGTGTTCGTAAGTTGTTCCGTATTGGGAACAAGGCGTTGGAGGGGTTGATGGCGGCCGGTAGGCATCTTTCCACAGATCGGGGGTACCGCAGGGCGATCCGTCCGCGTGAGGGCGAGGTCCGTTTTCAGGTTGCGGTTGAGCAGACGGATTTGCTTGTGGTGGCCGAAATCGATTTACACAATGAAATCGCAGCATTCGTCTCGCAGGTACGCGGCGAGATCAAGAATTGGATACTGTTTCATCCCGAGTTTGCCGAGAGTCTGGAGCCGGTGGCCGTTCCGGGCGATGCGCCGGAGATCGTTCGGGCCATGGCTTCGGCCGCCGAGGTCTGCGGAGTCGGCCCAATGGCCGCCGTTGCCGGTGCGGTGGCCCAGGCCGTGGGCGATGCGTTCGCCGAACACAGCCCGAACATTTTGGTGGAAAACGGCGGGGACGCCTATCTTCGGTCCACGCGCGAAAGGGTTGCGGCCCTGCTGGCTGATCCGGGTTCCGGGGCGTCCGTGGGTCTTCGCATCGAAGCCGGGGCCTTTCCCGTCGCCCTGTGCGCCTCGAGCGGCACTATCGGCCACTCCCTGAGCCTGGGGTCCGGCGACCTCGTGGCGGTGCGTTCGCGGGATGCGCGGCTGGCCGATGCAGCGGCCACGGCCCTGTGCAACATGCTCAATACCGGGAGAGACCTGGACCGCGTGCTTCGCCGGGCGCGGGATTTGGCTCCCCTCGGGCTGGATGGAGTTTTCGCCCAGTATGACGCCAAAGTGGCCGTGTGGGGCGACCTTGAGCTGGTGGCTCTCGATTAGAGGGGGCGGCCGTACATCCACAGGTCCGTGGTTCTTCCCCATTTGCGGACCACGCCCCGGCGCACTCCCTCATGTGCGAAGCCGGTTTTTTCAAGCACCCGGCGGGAAGCCGGATTCCAGCCGAAGCAACTGGCCGAGAGTTGCTCCACGTCGGTTTCTTCCCGCATGTAGCGGATCAGCGCGGCGACCATCTCGGTGGCCAGGCCCCGGCCCCACCATGCGGTGCCGAGCCAGTATCCCACGGTCGCTGTGTGCGCCTCCACGCCGACGCCCCGGATGGCCCCGCAGCCGCCAGCAAGCTCCCCGTCGCTGGACACGGCGAACTGCCATTTGTTCTCGCCCGCTCCGTCGCGGCTCCATTGGATCATGCGTTTGGCCGCCTCCTCGTCATAGGGGTAGGGGAACCGGAAGGAAGTGTTCCACGATATGTCGCGGGTGTCGGCCAATGGCGGCACCAGGGGAATGTCCTCCACTCTCCATGGGCGCAACAGGCAGCGTTCCGTGTTTATCTCGACCAGCATGAATTCGTTCACAACGGTTGTTCTCCTTGCGCATCGCGCCGGGCGTCGAATGAACAGGGCGGCCTATCGCCCGGCCACGGCGTTGCGGCCGGATTTCTTGGCTTCGTACAGCGCATCGTCGGCCCGTTTGAGCAGGTCGTTGACGGAGTCCGAGGCGCGCAGGGCCGCGACCCCGATGGAAACGGTGACGGTAAGGTCCCCCGCGTCGGTCGGGATGACCATGGCCTCGGCCGTGGCCCGGATGCGTTCGGCCACCGTCATGGCTTGCCCGGCGTCGGTTTCCACCAGCAGGGCGGCGAATTCCTCTCCGCCCAGGCGGGCGAAGATATCGTTTTGTCTGAAGTCGGCCCGGCAGCGCAAGGCGAAGGCGCGCAGGACTTCGTCGCCGACGGCGTGCCCGTATGTATCATTGATTTCCTTGAAGAAGTCGAGATCACACATGAGTACGGACAACGGGTGAGAGAATCTTCTCGCGCGGGCCAATTCGTTTTTGGCGCGCTGGAAAAAGGCGTGGCGGTTGTACGATCCGGTCAATTGGTCGCGGGTTGCCATGCGTTGCAGCCTGGCTTCGAGACGCCGCTTGTCGGTCACGTCGTGGACGATGGAGTAGTGGAGCTGGCGTCGCCCCAGCGAAACGGGTCCGGTGAATACCTCCACGTGCCGGCGGGTGCCGTCCTTGAGGGTATGCACGTGCTTGAAGTAGTTGCGCCGCTCCTCGGTGGCCTCCTTGAGTTCCTGGTAAACCTGGGCGTCGGTCATGCAGTCCACCTCCCGCATGGTCATGGAGGTCATCTCCGCGTTCGAGTAGCCGTAAAACCGGCAGGCGGCCGGGTTGGCGAACTGGATGGACAGGTTCAGGGGATCGTGGAGAATCATGGCCGCCTTGTTTTCCTCGAAAAAGGCGCGGTACAGCTCGTCGCGTTCCTCCATGGCCCGTTCAGCTTCCACCCGGTCGGTGATGTCCTGGAGAATGCCGTTGAATGTGCCGTCCGGGTTCATCCGGCCGGACATCTCCGCCCATATGAGCCCTCCGTCCACCCGGCGCAAACGAAGCCTGAAGCGGGATATCTCGCCGGTTTCACCCAGGCGCGTCCAGAGCCTGACTCGGTCGTCGGGATCGACATAATGGGACGATACGTCGATTTCCGGCAGCTCGTCGATGGACTCATAGCCCAGTATGGCCGCCAGGGTTTTGTTCGCTCCGAGAATGACGCCGTTTGAGTTGGTCACGTAGATGCCGACCTGCGCGTTTTCGAAGAGCTGGCGATAGACCTTTTCGCTCTTGATTACGGCCGCGTTCCGGTCGGCGAGGCGTTCGAGCATGTCGTTGTGGGCCTGGACGACCTCGCCGATTTCATCGTCGCTTCGCCATTCGGCCTCGGTTCGGCGGCCGGTTTCGGTTGTGGTCCGGATGGCCTTCCGCAGGGCTTTGAGCGGGCGGTTCACCGCTCTGTTGAAGGCGTAGGCGGCCCCGGAGAAAGTGAGTACTATGATGAGCGTAACCAGGGCCATGTCGCGCAGGAGGGCCAGCTTAAGCCGCTCCTCGGCGAAGGTGTATGTGTAATGGATGGCCAGTTTGCCCATGTCCGTGCGGCTTCCGTCCGGTTGTCGGCGATAGATGTCCCGCCAAACGGTCAGCAGGCCCCCGACGCGATCTTCGGGCGTTATGCCGTAGGCAAGGAAGAGCTTGCCGTTTTCGTCGTAAACCTCGGCTCCGAGTATGGCGGTATGGCTCGAAATGGCTCCCAGGGCGCTGACCATTTCCTCTGTATGGAAGTTCCAAAGGAGTCCGTCCAGGACCCGGCAGGTGGCTGTGGCGAAGATACCGACCTCGGTGTCGATATCGGCCAGAAGATCACGCCGGGTGAAATGCCATGTGAGGAGCATGAGCAGCAGGGCGGCTGCGAGCGCGAGGGGCAGGAAGCGCACCAGAGCCTTGAAGATCAGGGATTTTGCGCCGAACCTGGTCGGGGGCCTGCGTTCATGGGCCTGTGCCCGTTCGGTTTTTTTGTTTTCGGCGGTCATGGGGCGGACGCTCTCCTCAAGCCTGCGTGTTTACCACGCCGTGGAATCTACGGATTCCGAAGGCGGGCCGTCCATGCCCGCCGCCGGTCGTTTTCACGGTTTGCTTCCGTCCGGTATTGAAGCCCAAATCAGTAGGGCGGAGGTTCCTCAGATTCGATGGCGAGGCGGCGTTCGAGGCGAGGGGCTCGCGGATGCACGATGTGGAGCCCCCCTTGTTCATGGGAAAAGCGGAAAGAGCGAAGATGACGGCCAAGCGGAAGACCTCCCAAAGGGTCGAGGGTTAGTCTTCTATTCGTATCGGAATATTATCCTTAGTGGAAGAATGCATTCAATTATAGATTATTCGCAGAAGCCGTCACCCGTCGTTGCGAAGGGGCGGCCGCGACGCTCTGTTTGGGAGCGGCCCGGCAGCAAGGTTTTGTCCGCTGACGCTTGAGAGGAAAGCATTCTGTGATTTTTGTCACGTGTTCTTGTCAAGTCCTAGTTTGCCGATTCGCTTGAAAGTTTTTTGAAGTTGCCTATTGATTTTGTTTGTAAAGCGCGATACGACTTTGTTAATTAATTTTTCCGGGGGGTTATAGCACGAACTTGGAAAAAGAATGCGAATCGTGTCACGCATACGGTATTCGTGGCAAGGAGATGGCTTAGGTGCGAGTTCGGGCGTGTGCCCGACGGTTATGCTGGGAATAACGGTGTTCTCTTCATAACAGACTCATTTTATTACGGAGGTGTTCTATGAAATTTTCCGTAGGTCATGGCAAGGAAGGAGCCGTGGAACGGCTGGAAAAACGCGGCGTTTCTCGCCGTGATTTCATGAAGTTCTGCGGAACCGTGGCCGCAGTGATGGGCATGGGGCCTGCTTTTGCCCCGAGAATTGCGGAAGCCCTCACGGCCGACAACAGGCCCAACGTGATCTGGTTGCACAACGCCGAATGTACCGGTTGTTCCGAATCCATCCTGAGGACCGTCGAGCCTTATATCGATGCCCTCATCTTGGATTACATTTCGCTGAACTACCATGAGACCATCATGGCCGCTGCGGGTCACGCCGCCGAGAAGGCCCTGTGGGATACGGTCAACGCCGGCAATTTCGTCGCCGTCATCGAGGGTGGCGTGCCCACCGCTCCGGCCGGCACCGCCAACGAGCCCGGCGCTTACGGCAAGGTCGGCGGTCACACCATGCTGGAGACCACCACCAAGGTAGTCAACGCGGCCGCCGCCACCATCACGTACGGCACCTGCGCCTCCTACGGTGGCGTCCAGAAAGCCGCTCCGAACCCCACCGCCGTCAAGGGCGTCGGTGAGCTGTTCCCCGGCAAGGCCATCATCAACGTTCCCGGCTGTCCGCCGAACCCGTTCTCCCTGGTCGGCACCATCGTGCACTTCCTCACCAAGGGCATCCCCGAGCTCGACGATGTCGGGCGTCCGATCCCCTTCTACGGCGAGACCGTACACGACAACTGCCCGAGGCAGGAGCACTTCGACATGGACGAATTCGCACCTTCCTTCGGTTCCGAAGAGGCTCGCAAGGGCTGGTGTCTGCGTAAACTCGGTTGTCGTGGTCCCGAGACCTTCAACAACTGCCCCACGGTCAAGTTCAACCAGTACAACTGGCCTGTCCAGGCCGGTCATCCCTGCATCGGCTGCTCGCAGCCCGATTTCTGGGATGGAGCCGATTGGGACGGCGAAACCTACATGTACGCCGATCTGACCGAACTTTAATCGGTCGTCCGTACGGGTTTCGTTCAACTAACGCAGACAGAATCAGAATTCTCAAGGAGGATACAATATGTCCGGTTGCTCCCCTAAAGCCGCCCCGATGGCGCACGGGAAACACGATGTCGTAGTTGATCCGGTCACCAGGATCGAGGGTCACCTGCGCATTGAAGCCGTGGTCGAAGATGGCAAGATCGTTGATGTCCGCAGCAGCTCCCAGCTGTTCCGCGGTCTGGAGATCATCCTCAAGGGTCGTGATCCCCGCGATGCCCAGCACTTCACCCAGCGTTCCTGCGGCGTTTGCACCTACACGCACGCGCTCGCTTCCATCCGCTGCGTCGACAACGCCGTCGGCGTGGATAAAGTGCTGCCCCACAACGCAACCATCATCCGCAACCTGGTGATGGCCGCGCAGTTCATGCATGACCACATCGTGCACTTCTATCATCTTCATGCCCTGGACTTCGTCGACGTGGCCGGCTGCCTGTCCGCCGACGTCAACAAGACCGCTGAAATCGCCGTCGCCGTCGCCAAGACCGTGCGTCCGAATCCGAAGATCGTCTCTTCCAAGGAAGAGCTTCAGAAGACCAAGGACACCGTCAAGGGCATCGTCGAGTCCGGCCGTTTGGGCATCTTCACCAACGCCTACTTCCTCGGCGGCCATCCGGCTTACGTGCTGCCGCCCGAGGTCAACCTGCTTGCCACCAACCACTACCTGAACGCCCTGCATCTGCAGGTCAAGGCCGCTCGCGCCATGGCAGTGTTCGGCGCCAAGAACCCGCACACCCAGTTCACCGTCATGGGCGGCGTGACCTGTTACGAAGCCCTGACCGACAAGTACATCAATGACTTCCTGGCCCTGTACGCCGACATCAAGGACTTCATTCTTGACTGCTACATCCCGGACCTCATTGCCGTGGCCAGCTACTACAAGGATTGGGCCTCCATCGGCGGCACCACCAACTTCATGAGCTTCGGCGAATACCCGGCTCAGGGCGGCGAAGCCGACCTGAACTCCCGTTACGTCAAGCCCGGTGTCATCTTCGACCGCGACATCAAGAACGTGATGGCCTTCGATCCTTCCAAGATCGAGGAGCACGTCAAGCATTCCTGGTACAAGGACGACACTCCGAAGCATCCTTACGCCGGTGTCACGGATCCCATGTACACCAGCCTGGACGACAAGACCAAGTACTCCTGGATGAAGGCTCCCCGTTATGACGGTCGCGCCACCGAGGTCGGCCCCCTGGCCACCTGCCTGGTCAACTACGGCCTGGGCCATCCCGAGTTCGTCAAGTACGTCAACTTCGTCCTCGGCAAACTGGAAGTCGGCCCCGAGGCCCTGTTCTCCACCCTGGGCCGCACCGGCGCCCGTGGTATCGAGTGCCTCATCACCTGCCTGAAGACCGAAGACATGGTCAACGATCTGAAGGAAAACATCGCCAAGGGCGACCTCGACATCTGCAAGGATTGGGATATGCCCTCCGAAGCTCAGGGTGTCGGTTTCGTCAACGCCCCGCGCGGTGGCCTGAGCCACTGGATCAACATCAAGGGCGGCAAGATCGACAACTTCCAGCTCGTGGTCCCGTCCACCTGGAACCTCGGTCCCCGCTGCGACATGAACGTGCCCGGCCCGACCGAAGAGGCTCTGCTGGACAACACCCCGATCGCCGATCCGGAACGCCCGGTCGAGATCCTGCGTACCGTCCACTCCTATGACCCCTGCATCGCCTGCGGCGTGCACGTCATCGACAACAAGACCGGTAACGTCAAAAAGTTCCGCGTCCTGTAATCACACAGACGCGAACTCGCGAAAGACATGGGGCCCGGCATATGCCGGGCCCCTTTTTTTTGGGATTTACATATTCCCCAACTTTCGCGGCAGAACTCCCGCAGAGTGAAAAGCCCGCGCCGAAGGCGCAAATGGGGATGCAAGGGTGCGAGCCCTTGCCCGCCGGAGGCGAAATCATCCGGCTATCGCCGCGAAGCGGCTTTCACAACCTGATTTTCCTCCTCAAGGAGATAAAGAGGAGTTCTCCCCTTTGGGGAATCAACAAACCAAACTCACACGTTCTCGGCAGAACGCCGCAGAGCGAAAAGCCCGCGCCGAAGGCGCAAAAGGGGATGCAAGGGTGCGAGCCCTTGCCCGCCGGAGGCGAAATCACCCGACTACCGCCGCGAAGCGGCTTTCACAACCTGATTTTCCTCCTCAAGGAGATAAAGAGGAGTTCTCCCCTTTGGGGAATCAACAAACCAAACTCACACGTTCTCG